>DAOVPS010000080.1:0-13650 GCA_030629105.1 Candidatus Heimdallarchaeota archaeon | reverse complement strand
ATAAAGGATAAACTACTTCTATACTAATATGTTTTATCGGATGTTTGAATCTTTTATTCTCTTTCTAGATCCATCTCTAAAGAAGCAATTTCATCGGGTAAACCCTTTTCTTTTGTAACATTAGCGAAAACGGAACCCAGTACTCCATTGAAGATTTCTCTCAGTTCATTTTCACAATTGAAATAAATGAATCTGCCTTTTGGCATGTCTTTAGCGTAATCAAAGAAAACATGACCAGGATGATATTTGTCTTTTGTACCATGAACTACAAAAACTTCTTCTGATATTTTATCAAGTTGATCTGTTATATTAAAATTTAAATTTTGCATGCAAGCTTTACGCCATTTGTAAGGTTCTGCACCTCTAATGAAATCCAGAATACGTTCTTTCTGATGTTGATTCTTCATAGTTCTTAAAACGATCTTTGCAAATATAAATCGGAAAGCTCCCATGATGAATGGCGGTAAAATAGGTAGAAGCCATTTAACAGCCCTTCTATTGTAAGCCCACAAGCATAATGGATCAAAAACGACAATTGTTGGAGCAGTGAAATACTTCTGGATTAAACCTTGGAGAACCACTCCACTGCAATAGCTAGTACCATAAAGAACAAAGTCTCTTTTATCCAAGCCGAGGTGCTTAATAGCCGCTGCTACATCTTTTGCTTTTTGATCTACAGTGAGATTTGTTTTCCTATTACGTTTTATTCTACTTGATGCTTTTTCTCTTGTCTCTAAAAAGTAATATTCAGTATTGTTGTGTATTGGTTTTGGAAAACCTCTCCAAGACCAGGGAGTTGTAGAATAACCAGGTATAAATAAAATCGGTCTTTTCGCAGTAATATTCTTAGGTTTTCGATGAAAAACGCGAATTTCTCCATCATCTACAGGAATATAGAATTGTTCGCATTCTCCTTCTTCATAGAAATCCGGGGCATCTTTTGGTGATTTCTCAATTAGGTTTTTAACAAGATCTAATTGTTCTTGAGTAAAATCGAATTCATTTTCATCCATTACCATTTTACTATACTCCTGTTATGAGTTGACTTTTTTTATATTCAACTATTTATTAATTTTCCACTCATTTTACAGTAATAAAGTATTAAAATGAAATATATCAAGTTAGATGTATGTCGACTATTTTTAGAAATATAAAGAAAATAGTAAATCCGAAATTAAAATCATGTCTAATCTTTTTATCTTTATTTTTCATATTACTGATTCCAATTATCTCAAATTCTTTAATAATTCAAACAAAAGCTGTTGATGCAGTGCAAGTAGACTATATTTTTAGCAATGCTAATATAATTACTGTAGATGAATCGAATCCCCTTGAAGAAGCTATTGCAATTAAAGATGGAAAGATATATGCAATTGGAACTTCCGAAGAAATTCTTGCAAACTATGTAACTGAGGAAGGATACACTCTCCATTCTAATGGGCATACAATTATACCTGGTTTAATAGATGGTCATACTCACTTAATGTGGTCAGCCAATTATGGTGGATATGAAACACTGCAGGATGCTCAGGCAATCGCAATTGCTTATGGCTATACAACTCTGAATGAAAAAGGAGCTGATGGGTGGGATAGAGACATTCAACCAATTCTCGATATTGAAGCAAATGGAGAACTGCGAATTCGATTAAATGTCTTTCCGATCTATAACTACGCTTTTCTTGATGAAAATAATGAGTCAGGAGTTGTTGAGCGGTGGTATCCAGATAAAGATCCAATTTTGGATCCAGGTAGAAAGTTTCGTGTTCCAGGAATTAAGATATACTCAGATGGAGCTGGGGGAAATCGAGGTCTACCCGCAATGAGTGTACCATACTCACCAGAAGCCTTAGAAGCCTATCAAAGTTCAAGTGTCTACGGTGATCTTTATTACAATCAATCTGTACTAAATACAGCTGTTAAAACAATTCATGATAAAGGTTTTAGTTGTGCTTTTCATTCAATGGGTGATCGAAGTACTGAAACCGTCTTAAATGCAATAGAATATGCACTCGATGGAGAAACAAATGATAATTTTCGACATCAAATCGAACACAACAGCTTCATAAGAGAAGATCTAATAGCACAAGCATTGACACTAAATACCATTCATTCAGTAAGAGGTTATTTTCCGACCTATTGGCAAGTAGAATATGAAGAAATGTTTAATGAAACTGTTCTAGAGTGGTATGTTAACAGATATTCACTTCCTGATGAAGGATTACACTCCTATCTAGAAACTGATTTCACTTGGCAACTTTATGATCCTGATGGTGTTAGTAGTCATCGAACTATCAAACCATTCTTACATATGTGGGGTCTAGTTACTAGAAAATCGATAGATGTAAATGGTACAATCCATTCACCTGTCCCTTGGTTAGCAGAACATACAATTTCAGTTGAACAAGCATTAAAAATGATGACCTTAGAAGGAGCTTATGCAGTCAAACAAGAAGATTACTTGGGTTCATTAGAAGTGGGTAAATTTGCCGATCTTATAGTATTATCTGATGATCCATTAACTATTGATCCAGATGAAATAAAGGGTCTTGAAGTATACCTAACAATGATTAACGGTACAATAGAATTCCAAAATCCTGGTCGTACAATCTTTTCTACCCTAGGAAGTACCGGGCAATTTGGTCCGTCATTAAGTTTATCAATAATTTCAATGATTCTTGGATTCAGTCTAATACTAGGAATGACTCTGTTCAAGAAAAAGAGCAAGTAGGAAGAACTCAGTAGTACTCTGAGATTTCTTTCTTCTCACTGAGAATAGCATGTACTTTCTTAAGCTCATCAGGAATCATGATTTCCATAGGGCATTTCTCAATACATTCCATACATTCTGTGCAAAATGTTGCATTACCATTTGGTTTCTCAAGGTCTAAATCAGCAGTTTTAGATGCTAACATTTTCCGATAACGTCTTCTTACACGCCACCGTCGAAAACCTACCTTTTCATGACTGAAGTAATTTAATAGAGCAAAGTTGTCTGGAATGTTAACTCCATAAGAGCAAGGCATACAATATTGACAAGTATTGCATGGTACAAGTATTTTCTTTTTGTAAACTTCAGCAAGTTGATTAATAACTATCAAATCGTCTTTACTGAAAGAATTAACACCAGATTTATCCGCATAGCTACAATTTTCATCAAGTATTTGTTGTGATTCCATACCACTTATTATCGTTGATACCTCGGGTAAATTCCAGAGAAATTGTAGCGCCCAATCGACAGGTGTTTTTTCTACTTTTGCTTGTTTCATAACCTCAGTAGCTTCTTCAGGAGGATCAGCAAGCAATCCACCTTTTAAAGGTCCCATAATTACAGTGCCAATTCCTTTTTCATGAGCGTATTTCAACCCATCAGTTGTGGCTTGCATCCCGGTATCCATATAGTTATAGATTATTTGACACATATCCCAATCAAATGCATCAATTATCTCTTTGAATACTGCCAGAGTATCATGAAATGAAAAACCAATATATTTTATTAGTCCCTTTTCTCTTGCTTCAACCATTTTATCTAATAATTTCATATTTTTAACTTGCTCAAATTTTTTCCTGTTTAATCCATGGAATAAGTAAAAATCAATACAATCTGTTTGTAATCTCTCGAGTTGTTTCGCTAATTGCTTATCAAAATCCTCGGGTTTCCTCACAAGCATCATGAACAATTTATCTGCTATGTGAACTTTCTCTCGATAGCCATCTTGCAATGCTTGACCTAATACTTTCTCACTCGCACCTAAATGATAAACATATGCAGTATCAAAGTAGTTCACACCTTGATCTATTGCACTTCTGATCATTTCTATAGTTTCTTTTGTTTTGACCCTACCTAGCATAAAATTACCTCGAGTTGGTAATCTCATTAAACCAAAACCAAGTGCAGAAACTTTGAAATCCAGTTTACCCATTTTTCGATATTTCATTTTTCTCAGAAGAAGGATAATTAGAAAGTTAATAAATCTTCCAATATATTTTTTTCAATTTAGTTTTGCAAATTAAATTCCATTATTTTATTTAGTAATCTCTTGAAATTCATTTCTTTAGCCATTTTACTTGCTTGATTTGATATTTCATTAGCTACTTCTTCATTATTTTCGAGAGAAGCAATTATTGATTTTATCCAGTAAAATTCTGCAAATAATAACTTAGATTGTTGTTTTGTTGCTAATTTAGATAGTCTTTCACTATAGTACTTTATGCGTTCCAGTACTTCAATATCTTTTTCTTGTGAATATTTCTTGATAAGCAAATAACAATAATTTATAATTGCATTAATTGTTGTTTCTTGATCAGTTATAGGTTCACTAATTACCTGTAGAAGCAACTCTTCGATTTCAAAGATACTTGTTTTTTTATCTGTATTTCTCACTAACGCTCTTAAAAAGAGGTATCTATGTTTTATTACGTCATTTTCTTGTTCTTGTGAAATTTTCTCTAATTCATTAACTAACGTATTTGCTTCATCAATTTTCTTTAGGCTAATCAAAATTTGAACTAGATAAAACAATGTTTTAGATAAAGATACTTCTGTAATCTGATTTTTTAATTGATAAACTAAACGCAAATGAATTTCTGCATCTTCAATTAAACCTAAATCAAAATAGACTTTGCCAATAGAATTATAACATGCAGTTATCAATGAAACATTGCTAAATTTTTGAAACAATGGTAAGGTAATTTTGTAGCTTTCTAATGCTTCGCGAAGTTTCCCTTGCAAGTTATAGATCAAAGCTATATTGTAAACAGTAGTAGCTATTGTCATACTACTGCCTACTTCATGGAAATATTCTAATGCTTTTTGATAGTAATTCATGGAGGTATTTAGATTGCCTGAAAAATAATGAACGACTCCTAAATTGATATTTATTCGTCCTAACTCATATATTGATCCAACTTCGTTGAGTACCTCTAATCCTTTTTGTAGATAAGTTAAAGTCTCATCGAGTTTTCCTTCAAGATTGTAATGATGTGCTAAATTACTAAAAGCTCGATCTTTTACAAAATGAAATTCGTTTTCTTCTGAAATTTGTAGCGACTCATTAGATAGTTTATAAGCTACTTTTTTTTCACCTTCTCTTCTTTTCATGATACTTAAAGAAATCAATACTTCAGCTTTTAAATATAAATAGCTTAATTCATCACAAACAGCAAGTGATTCTTCATATAAGGTTTTAGCGGTTTTATCTACACCTTTGAAGTAGAAGTATCTTCCTTTTTTAAAAGTATAATTTGCATTCAATAATTTCTTTTGTATTGACTCATCTAATTTTGTTATTAATGATTCTCCTAAATTAATTACAGAAATCATCTCATCATATTGACCAATTTCACTTAGAATTGATATTTTTACAAGATAGGCGTCTAGAATTAGTTTTTGATAATTGCTTTTCTTAATACTTTCAATTAAATTATCCAATTTTATTATTGCTTTGGAATAATTTCCAAGTTTTATTCCTAGGTAATTCTCCCAAATTGATAACTGATAAAATTCTTGACTTTTTTTCTTAACAGAACTTTTCAAATTCACTATATCATTTAGTGCACCAGAAAATCTACCCTTCTGGATTAATAATTCTATAGCATTTAAATCCTGATTTAATGAATTTGACATACTTTAAACCCAAGAATATAAGATTCAGTTTGGAATTATAATAGTTTCTTATTAGGTAAAAAAATCAATGTAAATGATCCATAACAAAAAGAAATAATGGAAATTAATTATTCCATCATTCCACAGATATTTTTTCAGGTGTTTGAGTCAGAGCTGTATCTTTTTCCTCTGTTTCTGCAGTGCTTTTGGGGATGTAATCTTTCCAATTAAAGGCAGTCCACAACCCAAACAGTATTGGTATGCCCGTATTAAATTCTAGTAAACTATTTACTGCCAGAACTTCCCAATCAAATGGAGATCTAATACCTGCAATCATCA
Organism: Candidatus Heimdallarchaeota archaeon; assembly: GCA_030629105.1. Taxonomy (GTDB): domain Archaea; phylum Asgardarchaeota; class Heimdallarchaeia; order JABLTI01; family JABLTI01; genus JABLTI01. The sequence goes on along the minus strand of DAOVPS010000080.1, from coordinate 7,709 downwards.
ATGTCGATTCCATTGAGAAGTGTATGAAAATACCTGTTACAATTAATATCCCAAAGTACCAATACGGAATATTCTTCATGATATTCCAAGGGAACCCATCCAGAAACTCGGAGAGTATCTTCCAAATCAGTAGCACTGCATATCCTACTGAAGCCATAATGATTTGTTTGGTTCTTGCGTTTCCCATGTCTCTATTGATATTAATAATTCGATCATCCCAAATAATATATTTAGACATCAAACCGATTGCTAACCAACCACAGTACATCAATCCTGCCCACATGAACTTCTCCACAACATGGATTTTCTTATTGAACATAAGAGGTGCAAAAGAAAACATAATCATACCATACGTGAAGGAAAAATACGTCAAGAAAACATGCGGACCAATAACTCCCCCAGTATCAATAGTGCGTGTTCCTTTTATTATATACCAAATAACATTATCTACAAATTGAACCACACCATAACCAAAAAGACCAAAGAAGAATTCTTTGTATCTTCTTCTAACAAACAATAAAGCAATCCAAATACTGACCAGCATTAGGTCGAAATAGATGAAATCGATTCCAAAATATCTGCCTACATCGTGAGCCATAGCGACTATTAAGAAACGTGGTATTATTTAATCTTTATTGCAAATATAATCCCTCTACTTGCATTAGTCCAACTTTTTCTACTCTAAAAACTAAACCTTTTAGAAATAGAAATCGAATGTTAAAGTGCTATATGGTGAGTGAAATGATAATTGATACGCATTGTCATGTTTGGGATGAGGAAACCATATCTGATGAGCTTCGAGGTATCCTTATTGCAATAGCGGAGAAATATAATTTTGATTTGAGTCTAATTTTGAATGCGACTCCGGAGAGATTAATAAAGGAAATGGATGAGGCGGGAATAGACAAAACAGTAATACTTGCTTTAGATTATGAGTATCTTTTCCGAGGACATATGAGTTACAAGGAATATAATGATAAGGTTGCGGGGTATGTAAAGGATTTTCCCGATAGATTAATTGGTCTTGCTGGTATTGATCCAAGAAGAGGAAAAGAAGCCATTCGAGAGCTTGAGAGGAGTATAGGAGAACTCGGATTCGCAGGAGTCAAGCTTTGGCCTTTAATGGGATTTTATCCTGATGATCCCAAATTTTACCCCTTTTACGAGCGCGTAGAAGAGCTTGGAGCTGTAATTTTATGCCATACTGGTTCTGGTCCACAAAAGACATATCTTAAATATTGTAGACCTGCATACGTAGATACTGTTGCTGTAGATTTTCCCAAAATCAAAATTATAATGGCACATATGGGTGATCCCTGGACAAACGAGGCTATGACAGTAGCAGCAAAAAATCCTAATGTGTATATTGATATTTCGGCATGGGAACCTGTTTTTAAATTTATTCCATTTGCTTTCTTCCAAACGCTGGTTCAGGCAAAGATGACATGTGGAATAGACAAAATTTTATTTGGTTCAGATTGGCCATTATTTTCTCCACTATTATCGCTAAAACGATGGGTAAAAGGGATAAAAAAAATGGAATTACCGCCACTGCTTAAATCAATGGGTTTTCCTGAATTTAATGAAGAAGAAAAAAATAAAATTCTTGGAGGAAATGCAGCAAAAGTATTTGATTTATGAATTGGTCTTCTTTTTTTAACATAGTTTCTTCTTCTCTGGTACTTACTAGACAATATGCCAATCATACCACGGTTTTAATATTTTCACGAGTAATACTAACATACATAATTATATAATTAAACTATACTTGGGTGTAACTCTCTTGGAAATTCTCCATTCTATTTGGGATACAGATAACTTTCATATCTGGGCAGAGAACACAAGACTACTCGAGAGAAACAACCAAGAAGACTATCGAAACATCAATGTTCTTGAGAAAAAGCATCCTTATACTGTTAATTTTAGTAGATTACTTGAATTACTAAAAATAATGTCTGCAAACCAAGATGAGAGTTTAGCTTTTAGACCAAATTGGCTTGCAATGAATCTTCCAACAGTAACCAATAATCCGGTTATTTCTGTCTCTAAGATTACTGAAGATCTAAAGCATAAGAAAGACTTGAAGTTTAATTATTGGCAAGTTAATACCTTGAATCTTGATTTGTATGATGCCTTAGATTTCTTGTTGTCCTTACCTGAAACACCTCCGAAAGGAGTTATCTTTAGTGATTCTTTGAGATTTTGGATTGAAGTTGCCAGATTTAGTTTGAAGATAATTTCAATTAATTCTTATTTTCCAGCTACAAAAGTGATCAGTCAAGATTCTGAGAAAACTATTTTTGCAGGGATTTGGGAAGCAATTATACCTAATAGAATTCTGCAATCGTTTAATTTACTGGTCAAATCCATGCCTTACTATTGTTTGTCTTTTTTCAATAAGGATTTGAGTTCACAAGAAATAGTTCTTACTTTTATAAACAAAACAATCGATTCGTTTCTCAGAAGAAAGCTCTCCATTCATTTGCCTAAGCAAAGAAGTGATCAATCAGAGAGGATTACTGAATTAGTCGAGGATTGGTTCAAATCACTTTTCAATCCTACTCAGGTAGAACTAGAATGCTCCACTAAGGATTTTGCTTATTTCAATGGTACAATCCAATCTTGGCAAAAATCCATCTTTCGAGAAATACCAGAAACATATTTTCGTACATGCTTCAAATTACTACCTCCGGATTTAGTGTCTGGGGGGAGAAATTGGCGATTAGAGTTCTATTTGCAAAATCAAGATGATATTAGTATGATCATTCCCGCTGATGATGTTTGGCAAAGTAAAGCTGGAACAATTAGTTACTTGCAAGAAAAATTCGAAGACCCGCAAGAAAGGTTGCTAAAGGACTTAGCTGAAGCTTCTATTATCTTTCCGAAAATCGGTGAAAGTTTAGAAACTACTTTTCCAAGTAACGTTCAACTAGATGACAGAGAAGCTTTAGAATTTCTGGAAGATTATTCTGTCCAATTAGAGGAAAATAATTTTGAAGTGTTTCTTCCCTCTTGGTGGAAGAATCCTAACAGTCGATTGGGATTGCTGTTGGATTTGGATGAAGAGGATTCATCTGCTAATAAATCGTATAACTTATTCACATATAATTCGTTAATTGATTTTGATTGGCAATTTGTAATCGATGATATGAAGATTTCAATTGATGAGTTTGAAAAATTATCAGAATTAAAAGTTCCTTTTGTTCAACTTCGAGGGAAATGGCTCAAATTAGCACAAGAGGAATTGGATGAAGCGGTGGAATTCTTCAGAGAATATTATAATAATCTGCGAATGAACGATATTCTTCAACTTGAAATGGAAAACGAGGATTTCATTGATAGACAGAAATTTGATCTAACAATTAAGGGAGATTTTAATGATAGTCTACAAAAAATTATAGAAAAAAGTCGAGTTGAGATCCTCGATGCTCCAGAGAATTTTGTGGGAACATTACGTCCTTACCAAGAAAAAGGCTATTCCTGGTTACTTTATTTGAAACAATATGGTTTTGGAGCATGCCTTGCTGATGACATGGGTTTAGGAAAAACAATTCAAGTGATTGCTTATCTTCTTCACGAAAGGAATGAACAACCAACCGCTGAACCCGCACTAATTATTTGTCCAACTTCTATTCTTGGTAATTGGCTTAGAGAAATACAACGTTTTGCTCCCTCACTTAATACAATGATTCATCATGGGTCAAAACGCATTCTAGATGAGCGATTCCTTGGAAATACTTCCAATTATGATTTGATCATAACAACTTACAATCTTGCTCAAAGAGATTTTGATGTTCTCTCTCAAATCAATTGGTCAACGATAATCATTGATGAAGCTCAAAATATTAAAAATCCCTCTACAAAACAAGCCAGAAAAATAAAGAAATTGAATGGTGATTACCGAATTGCGTTAACCGGTACTCCAATTGAAAATCGTCTTGAAGAGTTGTGGTCTATCCTCGATTTTCTAAATCCCGGCTATCTAGGTTCGTTAAAGAAATTCAAAGACTCATATGTTAGTTCTAGTGAAAACAATCAGAATTCTATCAAGTTGAGACAATTAGCTAGATTAGTCCAACCATTTATTCTTAGACGACTAAAAACTGATCCTACTATTATCAAAGATCTTCCAGAGAAGAATGAGTTCAAAGTTTATTGTTCTATGACAGAAGAGCAATGTGTTTTGTATGAAGCAGTGGTTAAGGATTTAATTAAACGTCTTTCTGGTTCAGAAGGTATATCTAGGAAGGGATTGATTCTCGCTGCATTAACCAAGTTGAAACAGATTTGTAATCATCCTGTACAATTTATGCATGAATCATCTATTGATTTGCAGGACCGATCAGGAAAATTAGATCGATTAATTGAAATGTTGTCCGAAGTGATAGAAAATAACGAGAAAGCGTTGATCTTTACTCAATATGCTGAATTAGGACAATTGCTGAGGAATTATCTGCAAGAGGTATTGGATGATGATATTTTGCTTCTTTTTGGCGGAACACCTCAAAGAGAACGAGAAGAGTTAATCAAAAGATTTCAAAGTACTGATGATGAGTCTCCAAAAGTTTTCATACTCTCAATAAAAGCAGGTGGAGTAGGACTTAATCTCACAGCAGCGAATCATGTTTTCCATTTTGATCGTTGGTGGAATCCCTCTGTAGAAAACCAAGCAACTGATAGAGCTTACAGAATTGGTCAGAAAAAGAACGTCTTTGTTCATAAATTCATAAGCGTTGGAACCCTTGAGGAAAATATCGATCGATTAATAGAACAAAAGAAAGAACTCGCAGATAGTGTAATTGGTACTGGAGAATCATGGTTAACAGAAATGTCAACTGAACAATTAAGAGAGATTCTTAGCTTACGTAAATTAACTATGGGAGGAAACTGATTTAATGGCTTCTTTGGACCCTAGATTAAGGCATTTTCAAACCAAATTAAGAAAAGTAAAAGATGGGATTAAACCGAAAAATCCCGATGGAAAATTCGGTAACAAATGGTGGTCCAAAAAATGGTTGGAAGCTCTTGAATTTTTTGAATATGATAAAAGAGTCATTCAAGGTCGTTTTTATGCTCGAGAAAGTCAAATTAGAAGTTTAGAAATTGATAAAGGTTGTATACGAGCGAAAGTTCAAGGAACCAAAATTAAGCCCTATTCTGTAACAATTAAACTTCAAATATTGACTGATCATGCTTGGCAAAATATACTTGAACAAATGGCTGGGAATGCTTCACTTTTTTCTAAATTATTAATTGATAAATTTCCGGAAGACCTTTCTAAGATTTTTATGAGGTTTAATTATCCTTTGTTTCCAAATAACGACGATGATCTCTTGACTTCGTGTACTTGTTCTGATTGGGCAAATCCCTGTAAACATACATCTGCTGTTTACTACATTCTTTCAGATATTATAGAATATGATCCATTCACTCTACTATTGATTCGAGGAAAATCTAGGATTGAAATTAGAGAGATAATGCGACAATATCAACGAATTACAACAAAACAAGAAAATACACCCGTGAAGAAAAAGAAAGTAGTACAAAGAATCAACAAGCATGTTGAGAGGAAAATAGATGTTTCTTCTTTCTGGGGAACAAATCAAAAGGTAAAGCTAACAGATATAGTAAAAATAACGAGACTAAAAAGTGAAGTTAGTGATGAAGAAAACAAAAAAGCATCTTTTTCTAATCCAAAACTTGTCGAATTGTTAAATTTGAGTTACAAAAAGGCGAGTGAAATAGTTAAAAGTAAACTTACCAAATTATCATATGAGAATGATTAATTCACTCAGTTGGATTGATTGAATGAAGTTTGGTGTTAATTCTGAGATAGGAAAATTACATACAGTGTTAATGCATAGACCTGGTGATGAGATTAAGAAGATTACAGGAAGAACACTTGATTACTACAAATTTAGAACAATTCCTGATTTACCTCGATTACAAGAGGAATTTGATGATTTTACAACCATACTTCATAACAATGGTGTAAATGTTATATTTCTTACAGATTTGATTGCTGAAGTAAAGTACCCAAATATGCTGTTTACTCGAGATATTGTCTCTGTTTGTAATCAAGGATTAATAATAATGAATATGGCTGTTGAAGGAAGAGCCTTTGAGCCAATAATTGCAGAAGAAGCTCTTAAGAAACACATACCAGTTTTTATGAAAATAGCCGATCCTGGAAAACTCGAAGGAGGAGATGTTCTCTATTTCGACAAAAGCACTATTGCTGTAGGTTACGGTCCTAGATCTAATCATACTGGTATACAACAAATAATACAAGGGTTTCAAGACAAAGCAATAGAAGAAATCGTTAGTGTTCCATTAGCAGATTATCGGGTTCATTTGGATGGTGGTTTTATGATAGTAAATCATGATTTGTGTGTCATACATGAACCATCTGTGAGTGCTAAAGAAATTTCAATTATAAGAAAAGAAGGTGTTCGACGAACATTTTTCTTAAATTATTTAAGAGAGAAAGGATATGAGTTCATAACAATCTCTCGAGAAGAAGCAACAGCCTTTGGACCAAATATCTTCGCTATTGAACCAGGAAAAGTAATTTCCTATGAATGGAACAGACGAATTATCCACGAACTTGAGAAAAGAGGAGTAGAAGTACTTACAATCAACGGGACAGAACTTGTGAAAGGTGGAGGAGGTCCTCATTGTATGACTTGTCCTATACTTAGAGACTAGTTTTCCGTTTTTCCAATTTCTACATTATTTTCTTTGATTTCGTTTTTCTCTTCTATTTTTTTAGTTTCTTTTGTACTAGCAATTGATAGAAGTAAAATCCCACCTGCAATTAATATTAGTGCAATTGATTTAGCAATAATTATACCAGGGCTATATGATGACCATTCAGAGAAAATAACTAAACCACCAATAACAGGCACAACTAAACTTGCCATGGAGAACAAAGGAGAAACAATAACAGCTCTACTTTTTTGGTAACCAAACTGTAGAAATATAGTTGATGCAATATTAAAGGCTAAAAGCAATGCAAGATAGATCCACCAAATCCAATTTTTTAAAGCATCAACAAAAGTTGCCCAAAAATTACTTGAATCGAATCCTCCGGTTACTGCTTTAGTAAAAATGACTCCTAATCCGGAAGCAACACCTGAAGCAAGACCAAATAGAGCCCCTGTTATTGGTATTTGTTTAATAACAGAAAATAAAACCAATCCTATCATAAGCACAGTAAACACAATAATGAAAATTATTGCAGCAGGCAGTTTTAGAAAATCATTCATCTCAATTAAAGAATACGTTGGTTCACTCTCAGAGCTGGTAACTCCCAAGATTATTACTCCAGAAATAATACCTAAAATAGCTATAATTTCTGGTTTAGTAATTGGTTCCTTCAAATAAAAGTAAGAGAAGATAACTAAGACAATTAATCCTACTCCTACCATAGGGATAACAAGAGATAATGAACCCCATTCAAGTGCAAAGAAAAAGAAAACCCATTGAACATTAATTAGAAGGAAACCAAACAACCAAGTCTTATTTGTAAGAAAATTCTTGAGATTATGCCAAGTGGATTGATCTTCAATTTTTGGAAGTGTTGCTGCAGCTTTCTTTTGCAAAGCAAAACCAATATTGAGCATTGAGTATGAGAGTATTGCGAATATAATTGCCAAAGCTGTTAGTACTGCAGACATTTCTATGGTTATCCTACCTTTGTGTTCTCT
>DAOVPS010000140.1:0-8720 GCA_030629105.1 Candidatus Heimdallarchaeota archaeon | reverse complement strand
TCTGAAATCTCATATACCCATTCCATTACTCCTAAATGATCTATACATAATAGAGATTCCATCTCTTCAGAACAAACAATAATTTCAAAGGTACCATCGTTGTCTAAATCTCCTGTTACGGGAGAAGGAAAATTGGGATGAATCCTTAGAGGATAGAACCATTTCACATCAAAATTAATAGTTTCAGGTTCACAACTAAAACAATAAAGACCTTCACCGTCATAAGAGTTACCAATAATTAAAATTTCTTTTTCACCATCTTGGTCAACATCTGCAATTGCTGGTGAAATACTTTCGGTTATCTCAAAACTACCAAGACCCCAACCACCATAGCCAAGAACTACTATTTGAATATTATCGGTGAAAATAACTTCTAAAAAACCATCATTATTCAAATCAGCAACAACAGGAGTCATATAATCTCTAATGCTGTATTCACTCCAATAAACTGTCCCATTATTAAATAAACAAAAAATATCGTAATCCGTACCAACAATTATCTCTAGAAATCCATCATTGTTTAAATCAGCTATAGTTGGTGCTGATAAAACATCCTGCCCAGTATCAAAACTCCAAAGTAAAGCTCCAGAGGAATTAAGACAATAAACATAATTATCATAGGAACCAACAACAATTTCTAAAAAACCATCACCAGTAAGATCAGCAATTACCGGTGAGGATAAAACATCACCACCAGTAGTGTAGTTCCACAGATGAGCACCTAAATGATTAACGCAATAGATTCTATTATCATTAGAACCAAAAACCATCTCTAAATAACCATCACCAGTAAGATCAGCCGCTGCTGGTGTGGAATCAACAATACCTGCTGTATCATAGAGCCATTTTTGGTACATACTGGCATTAGGTAATAATCCATAATCAAATTCATCATCATTTTTCATTGCATTAATAGAATCGAATTTAATAATTAAAAAACAACAAATCAAGAAAATTGTAAAGAGTTTCTTTTTAAAATTCTGCAATTACATCCTACCCAAAATTATGATTAATAAAAGCTTAGTTATTCATTTACTTTTCGTAGAAAAACAGGAAAATGTTAGTTACAGAATCGTCTGAGAAAGGGAAAATAGGACAGGGGCAAAGAAAGCCCCCGTCACAGGAAAAGGGAGTTATTTTATTGGGGAGAGAGGTTTATGGGATTCGGAGAGCAGTTGAACTATGAAAGTAAAATTGCTCTCCGTTCTTTTATTAGTCTTTTATTTATAAATAGTTGTCAGTTTAGATTGTTAGGTTGTTCTCTATATCTTGCTTTACTTCCTAAGTTCTCTTTTTGTCTCGTCGAGAAACATTTATATCAATTAAATCAAGTAAAAAAAATCAGAACTATCTTTAATGATGCTCCTATGTAGGTTATTTTTCTTTTTTTTTTTTGTTTCTTTTTCTCAATATCTTTATTATTGTCTTTTACTATTTTATCTTAGTATTTCATGAGGTTTTGAAATGAGGAGTAAATTCACTATTTTTTTGATTTTATCTACTAGTTTTTTTCTTTTTGCTTCTTCTCCTTCTCTTGGAGAAGTGAATAATTTTTCTGATGAATTTTCGACGAATATTGATGCTGTTCTTTGGGACGTTCGTAATGAGATTGTTATCACAAATCCTTCGTCTCTCTTGACTGATTATCAGGTTTTGATTGATATTCCTGATAGTTTTGATTATTCTTTCTTCCAACCTAATGGTGCTGACATTCGTTTTGTCAATTCCAACAACGATTCTTTAGCTCATTGGGTTGAGGATTGGAATGTTTCTGGTAATAGCAGCATCTGGGTCAATTGTCCTAGTTTAGCGTCTGGTAATACTTCTATTTTCATGTATTACAACAATTCTGCTGCTCCCTCTGTTTCCAATGGTACCAATATCTTTGATTTCTTTGATGATTTTGAAGGTCAAAATTTAGGTGCATTTCCAGATGGATGGTTCACATCTCCTAATCCTAATATTAATCTCTCTGTTTCCTCCACTAGCAAAATTGGTGACCGTGGTTTATTCGTTGATCAATCTCCTGATCCAACTGGAAATGGTTTGCGTAACTTTAATGTTGATGCTGTCGGGAAAATTTTTGAATATTGAGCTAAACCTGTCAAAAGCTCTGATTCAGCTACTCCTTATTACACTGATAGTTCCATTACTAATAATACTGGTGGCAACACTTACTGGGGTAGTAGAGGAGCTAATCAAATCCATTATTATGATACTTCCTACCATTACATAGACAATTATGTTGAAAACAACTGGTACTTCGCAAGTATTCATTTTAATAGTACTTCTAATTATAGCCAACACTTCTATCATGAGAATTTAGCTTTACTGGGTGAAGCTAAGAACATTAATTATCGCTATTCCCCCGCAAAAAACGATCGTTTTGTTTTTACTACTTTTGCTGGTAAGACTTTTCAAATTTACATAGATTGTCTTAAAATTAGAAAGTATTCAGCGCAAGTACCTACAGTTACAATTGAACCTACAGAATTTCTTAATGGTTTTACACCAACACTTACTCCTCCACCAACGACTCCCCCTACCAACATCTTTGGTATCTCTTTGCCATCTGTTACCATTCTTATAAGTTCAGTAATTATTGCATCCGTTATTGTTTCTAGGAGAAAGAGAGAATAAAAACTCTCTTCCATTTCTTTTATCTTGATGATTCATCCAGTGTTTTCCATTCAGATGCTTCGTCTATTTGTTCCAATTCGTCATTTGTCAGTTTTACCGATAAGGCTCCAACATTTTCTTCTAATTGCTCTATTGAATTTCCGCCTATGATTGGGGCAGTTATGCTTTCTTGGTGTTCTACCCAACTTATGGCTAATTGTACCATGCTTATTTCTTTCTCTTTAGCAATTTTCTTCAATGTTTTGAGTGTTTCAAAATTTCTATCTTTGAAATATCTTCTTTTTACTCCTTCTGCTCGAGGTGTTTCCGGAGATTTTTCTTTCTCGTATCTTCCTGTGAGGAATCCTGTTCCGAGTGGACTGTAGGATGTCACTCCTAACCGGTATTTTTCCACTAGTGGTTCTAAGTCTTGTTCATATGTATGCCTTTTTGCTATGTTATAGACTGGCTGTAGTACCTCGTATCTCTCGAGTCCATGTTTATCGCTTACCCATAATGCTTCCATGATTCTCCAAGCTGGATGGTTTGACGCTCCCATGTAATGTATTTTTCCTTGTTCTACCAAGGAAGTCATTGTCCTCATTGTCTCTTCCACTGGTGTTTCAGCATCAAATGTATGAGTGAAGTAGATATCCAACCAATCCGTTTGTAATCGTTTTAGGCTTCCTTTCAATGCCTTGTGAATATGTTTTCTTGAGAGTCCTCTGTCGTTCACATTCTCACTCATTTCTCCGTATAGTTTCGTTGCTAAAACTATGTCCTCTCGATTGCCTCTTTCATTAATCCAATTGCCAATGATCTCTTCCGATTTCCCAGGGTAGCTGTTTTCTCCCCATTTTCCATAGATGTTTGCTGTATCAATAGCATTTATTCCTAACTCTACAGCTTTATCCATTACTTCAAAAGAGGTTTTTTCATCTATTCTCCACCCCATCTGATTAGATCCTAGTACTACTTGGGAGATCTTTATTCCAGTATTCCCTAACTTGACATACTTCATAGTTTTATTATAGAAAGAGTTTTTATTAACCTTTCGGTTAATTAATTAAAAGAATATTTCAGTATAATATTCTCATAATTTAATTTAAAGGTTTCGCGGGGAAAACGTTTTATTCAACCACCGGTTTTTGATGTATAAGATGAAGAAAAAAACACTATTGAAGAAAATGCGATACAGGCGTAAGCACTGGGATTCTACTGTTGATACTATCATCAATAAAGGATTAGAAGGAGAAAGAGTTTCAGATAAATGGTTCGTCAAAGATTCTATCGCTCATATTGCATGGTATGAGAAAGAGCTTCTCGATGCTTTGGAAAAGAAATCCATTGTTGAAAGCGAATTTTGGAATATGAGTGTAAAAAATCGTAATGAGATGATTTTCGATAAAACTCAAGAAAGAACATTTGATGAAATACTAAAGGAATCTATAAGCACGTTTAATGCTTTAACAACCAAAATTGAATCGATGAGCAATGAAGAACTCAACTCTGACGTTTATATTAAAAGAAAATCAGATACTCGAATTACCTGGGATTTCATTGGAGGAATTACTTTTTGGCATTATGAAGATCATGAGGATCTTTTCATAGAACTATTTGACTTAGAGTATGGTTTTCAAAATTAGAAACTAGATTTCTTTGAGGACAACTTCCCCACTTGGTTCTACTTCTTGATAGATTATTCCTGAAAAGCTGTAAATTTCTGTGTTCAAATCCTTCCAACAATTCCCTGGCAACCAAGCTTTTCCACATGTGTGTTCTAAAAATTCTTCTACAGTCCAATTCCATTCCACAGGTACTTGTGGGAGTAATAACCCACTTCTCCCACTACTTTTCACGATCAACCCATCTCTACCAATTTTTATTTTCTCAAGATATTCTTTCGGATCTTTTACTTGCATGAGTTTCGGTGGTGTGAGAATTGTTACTTCAACTAGGATTTCTTTCATTTCTTCTATTTCCACTATTGGAAATCGTGGATCACTAACTGCGGCACTTTTTGCGGCTTCTATGGTTGCTTGAATTAGCGAATAAATCGGAGTGGGAAAGCCAATACACCCTCGAAGTTTCTTTTCAGCATTATTATCTAGTTTATTTAGTGTGACAAAAACTCCTGATTCTTCCAAGAATTTCGCGGGAATATCTTCTGGTTGCGAGAGGAGTTTGTTAAAGGTTATGTAGTTTAAAATCGATTTTCTTGCGAGTGTGACTAAGAATTTTCCATCTTCAAGTGTATAGCTTGGTACTTCATTTTGTTCCATTTCATTCCCACACTAGCTTTTCAAAGCTTTAATTTGATTAATTTCTATTTAATCTTTATTAGATTTATCGAGTTCTATCATTTCTCTGCAGTCTTTCAAAGTTTTACCCATTTTTTCCCAATGAGAACCTCGCCAGTATATTTGTGAGCATCCTGGGTTTTTGCAGATCCAAAATTCTTTGTAGTGTAATTGTGTTAGTTCCGATATTTGGTCTAGGATTTCATTACTATCGATTACTCTTATCTCTGAATTACATATCGTACAACGAGGTAAAATTTTTTCTGGGAGAGCTAATTCTACTCCTAACTCTTTCTGTAAAATTATTAGTCTCTCTTCTATAGTTGGGGCATCTATTGTTACCGCTTGTAATCCTAGTTTTTGCGCTCTTCTTTTCAAATCCTCGTCTCGAGTAAGGATAATTCTATTTTCTTCTTTTGCCAAAAGTATGAAGTCTTGATCCACAAAATCCTGATTATATACAGCATCATACCCTAGCATTCTTAGCCATCGAGCTAATCGATGATACATTTGATCGACAACGAATTTCATTGCTCTATCCTTTTTTGAAGAGATGGTTGGTCACTCCTCATCATCAATTAAATTGTCCGGTAATTTGGCATCATACTCTCTTTCTAAGATTTTCCCAGCATTTGCCTTTGAAATTATATGATGATCTTCTTTTGATAATAAACCATTAACAAACACATATTTCGGTGTGTAAAGAACTTCTTTCCCCTCAAATGGACTCCACTTTGCTTTTGATTCAAAATTCTCAGCAGTTATTTTTCCTTTTTCCTTTGCGACAACCACGACATCTGCGAAATTCCCTTTCTTTAGTTCCCCACGATTTTTAATAGCCATTAATTCAGCAGGATTTATTGTTAAAGCAGGTATTAATTTATCGAAACTTATTTTTCCTTTTGCTGCGGCAGTTATCATTAATGGAAGCATTATTTCTAATCCGTGTATTCCTGATGCCGCTGCTTCAAATTCGCAGTGTTTTTCTTCATATGAATGCGGTGCATGATCTGTGGCTATTATCTTTATTACTTCACTATTCAGGGCTTCCCACAATGCTGTTTGATCTGCCTGAGTTCTTACAGGGGGCAAGCATTTTGCTTGTGATTCCATCTTTCGCAAATCCTTCTCGGTTAGGAAGAGATGATGAACACAAACTTCACTTGAAAGATTGTTATTATCTTGATTCTTTTCAATCAATTCAACTGTTTTTTTCGCTGTTACATGAGCACAATGTAAAGAGTTCTCGCTACTTTTACTTAATTCTATGAAATCCTTCAATGCTTGTGCTTCATCAATTTGATTATGAGCTTTTAAGAACGCATCAATCACATGCATGTTTTTTTCCAGCAACAATTTTTCTTTTCTATCTGCATACCCATTATCTGGATGCACAATCAAAGGTATTTTGTATTCTGCTTGGGATTTCAGCAATGCAAGTAATTTTTGATTGTCTTTTGGTGGATAAATAGGTGATGCTGGATAAATCTTGAAACCAAATATTCCTTCTTTAAAAAGTGGAAGAATCTCCTTTGTATTTTCTGGTACTAAAGAATAAAATCCAATATTTGCAGCAGCCTTTCCTAGAATTATTTGCTTCTTAGCTTTTACTCGTTGGGCAGTATTTGTAGGGGGATTATTGTTTGGCATATCTAAAACACTAGTTACTCCGCCTGCAATTGCCGATCTTGTCCCAGTTATCATTGTTTCTTTATATTTTTGCTTGAGATCTCTGAAATGCACATGTATGTCTATTAAACCCGGTAAAATGAGAGCTCCTCTTGCATTTATTCTGTTTGAGGCTTTTGGGAGCGAGGGTTCTTTTCCAACTTTAATGATTCGATCCCTTTCTATAGATATTCCACCCTCTAAGAATCCCTTTGGTGTGAAAATTTTTCCATTTATTATATTAGTGTCAACTGTCACTGAAAGAACTCCTCAAATATGCTCCTTTGCAATTCACTTTTGTTAGTGAATAAATTGTTTTAATCTAATCTTATTTCTTACCTTCGATAATAGCTTTTGTTATATCTGTTAGTGTGACAATTCCCACTAATTTCTCTTCTTTATCAACTACAAATACTCCTTTGTAATTTGTTTCTTGAAAGACTGTGATAAGATCACATAAAGGAGCGTTTTCATTGATTATTGGAGGATCCGATTTCATAACTTGTCCTATATAGAATTCATGGAGTCTAGCTTTTTGATGTTTTACTGAGAATTGGTCTCGAAATCTTGCTAATGCATCTGCAAGTGTAGCATCATCAATTATTCCAATAATAGTACTTTCTTCCATAACAGGTAAAACACTGAATTTCTTTTCTATCATAGTGTTTCGAGCAGAAATGACTCGTTCGCTTGAAGATATCATAACTGGGTTTTCTGTCATGAGTTCTTTTACTTTTATTTTCTTGCATGAATCATATACTTTCAAAAGATCAAATTTTCTCATAATTCCAATTAGTTTTTCGTCTTCCATGACAAGTAAGCTGGAAACTCTGTTCTCAAACATTATATTAGCTGCTGTTTCAACAGCCTCATTTTTATCAATTTGTAAAATAGGATAAGTCATTGCACTTGAAACGCGCAAACTTTTAGGAGAAATTCCTTCTGTTTTATAAGTTCCTAATCTATTTGCTACATCGCGGAAGGATATAATTCCCACCGGTTTTTCACCTTGAATTACAATTAGTCTTGAGGTATCTTTCTTCTTCCTCATAAGATTCAAAGCATTTTGTAAGGTTTGATCTTTTTCTATTGTTTCAAATTCAGTTGACATTACTTCAGAAACCTTCATACAATTTCCTCCTAGAAATTATTCTATATCTCCTGATTTTTCTTCTCCGTTTTTTTTAGCGTTAATCACTTTTTATGAGTTACGATAACTCATTTATTCATCTAAAGCTTGGCAGTCACTACATAAAGCTTGGTCATCAGAGTTGTAAATTGGCTCAGTTTCATTCCATTCTCCACATACGGAACAGTAAAATCCTAAAGATAAATCTGGGGGATTCAACTCAGAATCTTTATCATAGTCTTCATCTGCGAAATCTATGATATCATCTTCGGTTTTTGTTCCAAAACCAATTTTTTCATATTCAAGGGCAATTTCTAGTAACCCAGGTGCAATTCTCAGTAAATCTCTGTAAGTTACTATGCCTACTACGTTGTTATTTTCCACAATGATTAATCGTCTAATATTCAATTTAGCCATAAGGGACATTGCCTTACCGACATCTAGTGACGGATTTGCTGTGACTACTGGTTTAGTTGCTATCTTATCAACAATAGTGTCTGATGGATTCTTGTTAACTGCCACAACTCGAGTAACGATATCTCTTTCAGTAATTATCCCAAGGGGAGTTTTCTCACCTTCTCTTGGTTGGATAATTACACAACCCACTTTTTTCTTCAACATTAATTTTGCTGCTTCTTCTACTGTTTGATCCGGATAGATCGAAAAAACAGTAGAGGTCATTACCTCTGATACATCCATTTTAACTCGGGAGTCAGAAGAGATATTATTGTGCATTTAGACAAACATCTCACGAAATTCCTTAAGGAATATTAAACGTCTTTCTTATTATAAACTGTTTGTGAATAAAGTAAAGTTCCATGGTAAAAATATTTCATTCTTTAAATCAAAACTATATTATTGGAAAGATTTTTGATGGAAGAACAGAGATTATTATTTGTGTCAATGAAGAGATCTGACAAGTTGAATCAGGAACAATGCTTGGCTAGCACCTGGTGATGACTGATCATAGTTACTCCGAGACACACTAGTTTTACTCGGTAGGT
>DAOVPS010000143.1:0-8692 GCA_030629105.1 Candidatus Heimdallarchaeota archaeon | reverse complement strand
CCTTTCAAAATACCGTTTTCAACAAGAACGGTTTTTGTTGTAGGTGTGCCTTCGTCATCAAAAGGCAACCAAAATCCATTGTATTTTTGATCAGGTGTACCCTCATCATAAATTGTTACAATATCTGTACCAATTTTTTTACCAAGTTGTCCTTTGAGAACAGTACTATTTGTTAGAACTGCATCAGCTTCAGTGCAATGTCCAAAGGATTCATGTGCTAAAACACCACTTAGACGATGATCACACAAAGCTCTAAATTTGCCGGCTGGGGCAGCTTTTGCATCTCTTTGCTCTTTAGCCCATTCTAGAGATTTCTTGCCTAAGTATTCAGGGGTATTTTCTTTTTTATCGAAAAGTTCTAACCCTTTAGATCCTCCTAGACCATTTACACTTCTAACAAGTGAATCGCCAGTTGTTGCAGGAGCTGTAAGTCTTACTCGTAAATCAATTACTAAAGGCTCCCAAGAAATTTCATCTCCATCCGAATTCATGAAGTATTTACTACCGTAAAATTCACCATATAAAGCCATTGAAGATTTAATCCAATCGACATCAGCTAGAGCAGCAGTTTCAATGCGATCCATTAAATCTATTTTATACCCTAGATCAAAATCCTTAGGATGTTTTTTCACCGGTAATTTTAGATCATGAACCTTGGATGGTTTTTCTCTTTTCTCAATATCAAGTTTTAGTTTGGCTATACTTGAGGATGCTTTTGCAATGCCGAATGCACTTTCAACACATTCTTTTACAGCTTTTTTCTCTAGATTTGCAGTATATGAAAATCCTGAAACTCCTTTGTAATAAGCAGTAACACCGAGTCCACTACGTCGATTAATATTAGTTTCTTTGATTTTTTGGTTTTCCTTAATTAGTGTTCGTAGCTGTAAATCATCATAACGTGCTTCGATATTGTCAGCACCAAGTTTTTCGCCAACATCAAGTCCATATCGAAGTATATCAAACAAATTTTTCACCGAATCTTTCAATTAAGATTTCTTTTTAATTATTTACTGATCATTATTCTTCTACAATGAAAATTCAGATCAGTAACTTCTAGTCAAAAATGTTTTCACATATAATTGACTATCTTTCTGTATTTCATTAAAATAAATTTGAACGTTATATTAATTTTGATTAATCTTATTACAGGAAGAATAATGTGTTCTCAATTATCTAGAATAAGCAGCTTTTATTGCTTGAGTTGCTCTCTCACCTAAAGCAGCATCTAGTTGACTAATTTCTTCTATTGATTCAAATTCAATATCAAGAATTATTTTTACTATTTCTATTATACTCAACAAAACTAGTTCGAATTCTTCTTTACAGGAGATTAAACACCAAATATCAGTTCCCATAAGTCTTAATCTTTCATCATTTGCATCAGGATCACAGACACTCCTGTTATAAGTCATTATAATTTGCTTGTTATAGTACTTTGGTCCTAAGATTGATGATTCGGCTGAACAAGAATAAGGCTCAATAGTACTGAAGAGCATCATTAGATCTTCTTCACTTATTTCCAATAGACCATTTGAGTACAATTGCAATGGACCCATTACTTCGTGCCAATAGTAAAGCTGAACAGATATTTCCAAGGGTAATCTCCGCGAATAATTCTCTTAGTTTATTATGGTTACTAATTTTAAAACCATTTGGAAAACGGCAAAAATTTTTGTCGGTGAAAAATAATGATCAAAATTAAATGGTATATAAACAAAGAGAATTAGTTGGTTGTCAAAATTTGATCTTTTGTGTTTCTCAATGTTTTGGCGCTTGAACCAACATATTCTCTCTCATATGTTCCTAGCATTATCAATATGCAAGATCTACACTCAAATAATCCCTTGGATTTCATAGTGCAAAAAATCACTTTATTCCTTTTCGAACACCAATCATATAGACAATCAGTACAATATGTATCCAGTTCCGTGACAATTTTAAGGGAAACTTTTGATAATTCGAAACTTTTCTGTTGCGTTTTGCTAGCCATTTTAATTAACTTCCAAAAAAGCATTTCTTGCTTTCATGTCAATAATCCCAAACTAAATATCCAGAAAAAGATATTTAATGAAAATGTAAAGAGTAAACTGAAAGTATTCCAAAGAAAGAATACTAAGAAGAAGTATCCTTTGGTATTGCATAATATAAGAAAATTATCCGGTCTTTCATTGAAGGATGATCTCTAACCAATATGGCTCTTCTTGGGAACAAATCATGTTCGAATAATTCTTTATTGGGATTTCCAATAATCTCTTTTACTAAATTATCCACTTCTTCATCCTTTAGGTAAAAGTCTTTGTCCTTGTCTATGAGAAACCAATCAATTGTTAATTTACTTAGCTCAGAAGCTATTTTCCTATCCTTCAGTAATCCTTTTTCAAGTTGCTCTTCTCTTAAATTTAGTAGTTTTTTACTAGCTTCTACAGTTAGATCCCTGATTTGTTCATCTGTTAAAGGAACATAGAGCTCTTCTTTCAAGTTTTTCAATCTTTGTTGCACATAGATGTGGACAGCTTTTTCTCGAGAGATTTCTTTTGATAATTCTTCTGGTGGTAAATCCTTTAATCCTTGTAGAAATTCTCTAGAAACATCTTTCTTACTTTCTCGACTACCTAACCACCTAAACTCTGTTCCAAATGCAGATATTACATCTAATCTTTGACCTAATAAAATGAGAGCATTTATAATATGATTTCTGCCAATTTTTTGAGCAGCATAATAATCAGCCATTAACTCTGATTGCCTTCGGGAATAATTAAGAAGGAGTCGATTTAGGAGAGTAAATGCCCATATTACGATGATAAGTAGCAGAAGAAATCCTATCCTCACAAGAATTTCCTGAGCAACAGGTACATCAGCTATTATTAATCGAATCATTTCCAATATTATTATCAAGTATGCAATGAATGCATAGAAATTTATTCCATATCTAAAAATGTTAACAATTCCGTCCAAGCGTTTCACATGCCCTAATTCATGCGCTATTACTGCTTTTGTTTCACGTTCATCCAATATTTCGAGAACATTCGCGTCTAAGACAATCCAACTACTTCTAATAAAAGGCAAAGGAACAACATCCAAAGTCATTGCATTTGGAATGCTGGTATCTGTTAAGTAAATTCGTTTTATAGATTTAATATTGTGAGCTTCAGCTTGTTCGTGAACCCACTTGTAAATTTCTTGTGGATTAATTCTTAAGTTTTGTAGAATTTTTTCATTATTATTACCGACTAAACCTGTTTCATCGATTCGTGCAAGCTCAGCTTTTCTGAATTTTCTAAACATCACAAAATATGAAAAAATTATCTGAACAATAAATATTCCAAAAGCAAATAAAAGCCGCCATCTTTCAAAACTAGAAAAGAACTTGATGAAATAAAAGAAATCATTATCTTCAAAATTAATTTCAGAAGTACTTGCTAATGCAATGTGAAAAATATTCAGTAAGAAGAATAAAATTCCCGAAAAAAATAATTTCATTCGAACTTTCAATAAAACACTGTTTATAGCCAATTATTTCCCTCAGTATAGTTGTAATGTTTGGAATAGATGACCTCGATTACTTCGAGTATATTTTCTACCAGATTAAAGTTCTTAATAAGTTTGCTTATTGAGTTATAAAAAGTTTTTACTCTTTATTGATTGCTTCCAACAAATCATTTTTGGATGAAAATTTCAATCGTTTTGCTATTTTATCAATTGCATGCTCTGCACTACTTCTTATTCCTTTAGTCGTATAGACATTATTTGCAGAATAATGGATTAAAAGCTCTACAGTTGATTTGTCTCCCACTTCACCTAAAGAATAAAGGATTTGACTAATTAATTCAATTGATTCCTGATCTCTATTTTTACCAATATCCCGAAGCATTGCAGTAAGTATTGGTTCAGCTTCTTTCATCTCCAAATAACCAAGAGTCTCTGCAAAGATTAACTTAAGATTATGTTTTAATGGCATCTCAATAGTATTTATTCGTTCATTAAATACAACCATTAATTTATCAACAGCATCTTTTCCCATTTGTTTTACACAAGACTTTGAGAGAGCATATCTCACAGTCCAATCATTTTCATCTATTATTTTTGAGATTAATTCTCCAGGCATCTCAGAGCTCTTCATATATCCAAGAATTGAAGCTGCTCCTTTACGAATTTTTGATTTTTTATGACTTATAATTAAATCTTTGAATAATTCCTCGCCATTTTCTTCTTCTGTGATTACCTTTTCAATTAAGGAAGCTTTTTGTTCCCAGTTTGTGTATCTATCTTCGATTATTCTGATTAGCTTTTTATGGAATATTTTCTTTTTAATCACTCTAGCACACTCATTTTTAGTACGTTAATTCTGTGTGTTAATTACAAAATATATCTTTTCAAAGAATCCATATAAGATTTAATAAAGGAATTATTTGTGTGTAAGCAAGAAAATCAAATTGGTTTGATAGACATGTCATCTGATGAAACAAAAGAAAATGGGAATACTGATACCACACTACAACCAATAATTGAAGAGAAGAAAACAGATGAAGATATTGATTTGAAAATTAGTATGAATAGATGGGGAATTGCTTTCTTTATTATGTTTGCAACTGTTTTAAGTTACTTAATGATTGGAGCTTTTGTTTTTCTACCACCTTTTGAATATAACGTAATAGATCAAGAATTACTTGTTTATAATCCTGGATTACTAGCTGCTCTACTAATTATTGCCTTAGTTTTTCTCGGTTTAGGTTTTTACTTCGGTTGGATAAAGAAACCAAAAGAAACTGAAGAAGAACAACAATTAGATGATGAACAGCAAAAAATGACTAGTAAACAAGAAGAAGTAATTTTCTCAAGTACCCTTGATGACAAAGATTCATCTTAATCTTTGATTCCATTCTGAAAAAAGTGAAATTAGACAGAAAGATCCTTTAATTCAACAAGCTTTTTCTGCCATTTTTCTGCAAGATCTTTTTTATCGATTCGTTTATACAGATCTATTAAGACTTCGCAGATTTTCACCAAAGAATCTGTCCATTCTCCTGAATATTCGATTTCTTTTGGTTGGAAGGCTTCAAGTTCCTCTATATTGATGTCAATTTTGAAGAAGCGATTGAATTCCTCAAATGCTTCTCTTATATCAATTAAAGTCTCCATAAGTGTTCGCAATAATTTTGCATCTTTATCAGAAGAAAGACGTTCTTTCATTCTATCTTCTATTAGTTGTAGTTTTTTCTCTAAATCAGACAAAATTCAAACACCAGATTTTTCCATTCACTAAACTTCTATCACTAGTACTATTTCTTTTTTGTTGAAGCGGACATTTTTTTGAAAAGTTATTTCAAATTTTTCGCATACTCAAACAGGTTTCCTGAATGATAGATATCTATTTGTACATTTGACATGCCTTTTGCCTTGTATTCTTTATTTTTCGTGAGATTTTTTATCAAACCTGTTTCGAGATTAACTTCGATCTCATCTTCATTTTCGATAAATTTGATCTCATCAATCACATCAGCTTCTAATATTGGCATACCGGCATTTATTGCATTACGTTTGTAAATTGCACCGTATGATTTTGCAATTAGTGCTTGGACACCTAGTGCGGAAAAACAATCAACCGCTTGTTGCCTCGATGAGCCAGAACCAAAATTCGCCCCTAGTACTAAGATATCTCCTTTCTTTGCTTTCTTAGCAAAATCCTTCCATTCATCAAGATTATCAAATGCGTATTGACCCATTTCATTGATATCAGTAATGTGGAGATACTTATTGTGAAAAATCATATCAGTATCAATATCATTAATTGGTTCGCTTTTCTTATTTCTTATTACTAATGCTCTACCTTTTAGAATTACAGATTTCTTCATTTTTTTCTCCTCCAAATCAAAGGTTTTCCGGACTGACAATCTTACCAGTAAGGGCTGCAGCAGTTACAGTTGCAGGACTGCAGAGATAAGTTAAACCAGCTCCTTGTTTCCCTTTGAAATTCCGGTTACCTGTAGAAACTTGCACTTCACCTTTTCCAGTCATTCCAATTTGACCAGAAGCGCATCCAGCACAACCTGGATTGCTAACAAGTGCTCTTGCATCGAATAACGTTTGTAAATCACCATTCTTGATCATATCACCAAGTACGGTTCTTGTTGCTGGAACAATTTTCATGACAGTATGTTCAGCAACTTGTTTTCCTTTCAACATATCAACAGCTATTTTCATATCCTCATAACGACCATTTGTGCAGCTACCAAGAAAAGCGGAATCTACGTGAATGTTATCTTTTTCTAATGATTCGACTTCCACGACATCATCAGGTTTAAATGGAACAGCAATAAGTGGTTTCAAATCATTAATATCAATTACAACTTCTTCAACGTATTTTGCATCTTCATCAGCATAATAAGGAGTAAACTTACTTCTGGCTCTAGTCTTGAAATAATCAATTATTTCTTGATTCGGTGGAATAAAACCAACTATTCCCCCCATTTCTGTGACCATTGAAGCTAATGTTATTCTACCAGCAAAAGAGAGTTTATCAATAGCTTTTCCTTCAAATTCTATGGCTCTCCCAAGAGCGCCTTTTAAAGTCAATTTCTTGATTATTGCTAAGGTTAAATCTTTTGCAGAACAGGGAGCTTTTATTTCTCCTTCGATAATAACTTTCATTGTGGGAGGAACTTCAAACCAAGTTTTACCTGCTTTCATACCAAAAGCAATATCTTGATCACCCATACCTTGACCAAAAGAGCCAACACTTCCCATAATGTTGAGATGGCTATCTGTACCAACAACTGTAGAACCTGGGACACTATAACCTTCCTCAATTAAAACATGAGAACCAATTCCCCATTCGGAATCAAAAAGTCTAATGCCTTCTTCTCTAGCAAAAAAACGAATGATTTGTTGATTTTCGGCATAACCTAAGTTATTTGCAGGAACTACACAATCAAAAGTAAAAACGGTTTTTTCTTTATCTTCAAATTTCTCTTGATCACCATAATGTTTCTTTAAATTACCAACAACATTTGCGCCTGCAAAATCCCTCGCGCTTCTCACATCTAGATCTAGCCAGATAATATTGCCAGGTTTAACTTCATCTTTCGAATGAGCTGAAAATATTTTTTCAATAACTGTTTGTCCCAAGGGCGTCATTTCTCCTGATTAACTTTTTTAACTGAGATACAAGATTTCAATTTTCACTAATTATTTAAAATTTCTATAACCTCTTAATTCAAAATGATAGATTATTTGACTTTTGCGAAATTTAGCAAGAATTAAAAATAGAACAAAGTCATTTTATTCAAAATATAAACCAAGTAATATAAGAAAAATCAGTAGTTTAAATAGAAAGTAGATTTAGAAATGTGAAAGTTATTTATACTTGCTTGAATCACTCAAATTAAATACTTTAAAAAACAGGAAAAATATATTAAATTAATTTCATGGTGGTCACAATGAGTAGCTCGAAAAAAGATCCTTATGAGGTATTAGGAATACAAAGAAGCGCCACAGATGATGAAATTAAAAAAGCTTATAGGAAATTGGCTCGTAAAAATCATCCTGATGCAAATCCCGGAGATGAAAAAGCAGAAACACGTTTCAAGGAAGTTGCTGAGGCATATTCAATTTTAAGTGACCCAGATCAAAGAGCTGTTTATGATCGATTGGGTTGGGGAGGTTTAGGAGCAACAGCAGGTGGAACTGGCGGAGATCCTTTTGCTGGTTTTGGCTTTGGGGATATCTTTAGTAGTATATTTGGTGATTTCTTTGGAGGAGGAAGCTCATCAAGATCTCGCCGACAATCATCTGGTCGAAGTATTCGTATTGTGATACCAATAACCTTTGAAGAAGCTGCTTCAGGTATTGAGAAAAAAGTTGATGTAAAGAAGAATGTAATTTGTGATGTTTGCAAAGGTTCTCGAGCGGCAGGAGGAACAAGCCCAAAAAGATGTTCTGTCTGTAATGGATCAGGAGTTGAACGAATACAACAAAGAACTCCGTTTGGATATATGATTAATGAAACATCGTGTAGAAATTGCCAGGGATTAGGGGAAATTGTTGATCATCCTTGCCCAGAATGTAAAGGACGAGGAATGGTAGGAAAAAGCAAGAAAATTACTGTAAAAATTCCAGCTGGTATCAACAATGGTCAACGTCTTAGAGTATCAGGTGAAGGCGAACCAGGTCCACGTGGAGCTCCTCAAGGGGATTTGTATGTTGATATTCAATTGAAGAAACACAAATATTTCCATCGTGAGAGAAACGAGGTAATCTACGAACAGAAAATAAATTTTGCCCAAGCAGCATTAGGAGATACTATACGTGTTCCTACATTAGTGAAAGGAGAAAAAGCTAAAGTAAAGATTCCTTCCGGAACACAAAGTGATGCTATTTTTAGATTAAGAGGAAAAGGTTTTCCGAACCTCCAAGGTTTTGGTAAAGGGGATATGCATGTTATTGTAAGAGTTGTAACACCAAAGAAATTATCAGCGAAAGAAAAAGAGCTTTTTAGTGAATTATTTACTTTTTGGGATAAAAAAGATAAAGAAGCCAAAAAGGGTAGGAAATAGCAATTCTAATTGGGGTCAATTTTTTTCATTGCATCTAAATGGTCGTTGAAAGCTCTTTGCCATAATGCTCCACAGACAACAATGATGATGAAACCAGCACCAAACATTACAACTGAAACCCATAAGAAAATGCTTTG
>DAOVPS010000112.1:0-10730 GCA_030629105.1 Candidatus Heimdallarchaeota archaeon | reverse complement strand
TACTAATTACAGTATAGTTTTTGTATTTAAAAAGCAAATTCACTTTATGAACACTCAACATGAGACCACTATATGTGAAGTCACATTATGTGACTATGTGCTCTAATTTACTTCTTTTTCATCTTCTTTAGTTTAAATTCCACAATTTCACTTAATAATCGAGGATTATCTGAAAAGATTCCATCTGCTCCCCAATCTAGCAATCTAAACATGTCTCCTGGATCATTAACTGTCCAGACATGTATAGCTATACTTAACATGTGGCTTACACTAAAGAATTTTGATTCTTTAAAGGTTTTAAGAAATAAGAATTTCTCTGGAATTTGTAATGCAAAATAAGGCACTGCTTTTCCTAAAATCACTTCTTGATCGATTGGTATTTCCTGAAAGTAGTTATACGTCGGATTCTTCCTAATCCAATAATTCACTTTTTGTCGAAATTGGAGGACTTCTATAGGGCTGGCACTTGTTGGGGTGCCAGTTTTCAATCTAAACCTTCGTAATTGTTTGTGGTGGAAAGAACCGACCATTACTCTATCTTCAGCATCAAGTTCTTTTAATTTCCTAGCTAATATTTCTGGAGCTTTAGCGAAAGTATCTTTTATATCCAAATTGAATTTTGTTTTTGGAAATTGACTCAGAACGTCTTCTAAAGTTTGAATTTGCAATCCTTTACCTCTAAATGGGTATGGATCTCCTTTTTCCGGTCCTTTGTAGTGGTAACCATGATCGAGTTTTTTGATATCTTCTAATGTAAACGAACGTACAAATCCCCGCCCATTAGTTGTTCGATTTACAGTTGCATCATGAAAGAATAACACTTCTCCATCCTTAGTTACTCGAAGATCAGTTTCTACTACATCGACCCGGTAACTAATAGCGTCCTGTATAGCTTTCAAAGTATTCTCTGGCACATAGGCACTATCTCCTCGATGAGCCATTACCAAAGGTCGTTTTCCTTTCAAGAAAGGGACAGGACTTCTCTTCCACATAATGATTTATCTTAAACTTTCATTAAAATAACTTTTCCTTTGCAATGAAAATTTCCAAGATAATATCTGGGAATTATTAACAAATTAGATAGATTTATTAAACTTAAGACATCGAAGTTTACACAGTATCCAAACTATATCCCTCGGTGGTTAAAAAAATGGCAGACTTTTTTATAGGAGAGGCACTCCAAGGCAAAGGAAATGAACTTGCCCATGTGGATTTAATGATTGGTGATAAGGATGGACCGGTTGGACATGCTTTCGCTAATGGGATGACTCAGTTATCACAAGGTCATACTCCGCTTTTAGCATTAATCAAACCAAATCTAACCCCACATCCACGAACATTGATTGTTCCGAAAGTAACAATTGACAGTCTCGATCAAGCCGAAAAAATATTCGGACCAGCACAAATGGCAGTAGCAAAAGCAGTCGCAGATGCTGCTGAAGAAGGGGATATTCCTCAAAGTAAGATTTTTGAATACGTAGTAATTGTGAGCGTTTACATTCATCCAAAAGCAGAAGACGAATCAAAAATCTACTACTATAACTATGGTGCTACTAGACTTGCTATTAAAAGAGCTTTAAGCAATTATCCTTCCATGAAGAAACTGATTGCAGAAAAGGACAGAGCAAAACACCCAGTTATGAAATTCAGACCACAAACACTCTGGGATCCACCATATTTGCAGGTTGCATTAGACGTAGGCTCATTATCAGCTGCTGTTAAAATTGTTGAACAACTACCAAAATCAGATAGAGTAATCATTGAAATTGGTACTCCATACATCAAAAAGTACGGTATTGAAGAAACAGTTGGCAGGATGAGAACTTTGAAACCTGGAGCTTATATCATTGCAGATATGAAAACCATGGATGTCGGAAGAGCAGAAGTAAATGCTGCGGCCGATGCAACAGCTAACGCTGTAGTAGTTTCTGGAATTGCTCCCACCGCAACAATCGCGGAATTCATCAGAGCTTGCAAGAAAAGAGGTGTTCACGCATGGGTGGATTCATTGAATACCAAACAATCAGATTTACTCGCATCACTTCAAGGACTAAAGGAGAAACCAAAAGTTGTTATCCTTCATAGGGGAATAGACCAAGAAGACGCCCAAAAAGAAGGGGCAACTAAAAAAGAAGGTACTTCCGCTAGTCGTTCTGTCTGGGGAGATATTAAACAAATTAAAAAGATAACAGGTGGACTTGCAGCAGTAGCAGGCGGCCTTAAACCAGGCAAACCATTAGCTGATGCCCTAAAAGCAGGGGCTGACATCGTCATCGTTGGAAGATACATCTATCGTTCAAGTGACCCACACAGAGCTGCAATGAGATTCCTCGATGAAATGGAAATCGAAGCAGACACAATGCGATTATTCGATAAATTGGATTATTAGAGGAGCAAATTTTAAGCTCCTTTTTTCTATATTTTTTTTATCCTTCCAGATTATTCTCTTCACTTTTTACTTGATTTTCATAGACTAACGTACTAATTGATTTTCTGAACTGAATGAATCTTATTATTCCGAAAACTAGAACAACAAAACTTATTGTTATCAATATCCAACCAATTACTATAATTGGTATTGATTCTTCAAATAATTTAATTAGACCAATACCACCTGCTCCAAATGCTAGAGCAGTTCTAACATAAGCTAAAAAAGTTCTTTCATTTGCTTGTGCGGTTCTATCTGCTGCGAGATGATCTCGTATAATCATTTTTTCAGGATCTACTTTGTACTGCTTTTTAGGCATTGTGAATCACTCTAATTATCTTTAGTTACTGTCATCTTATCAAAATTCCTTTTAAATTAAAGGATTTATTATCTAAAGAATTTTTACTTTGAAGTAAGGTTTCCATAAGAAAAGTAGGGCAGTTAAAAATTAACATGATTGTGTTAATATTTCGGTTGTTTTCCTCAAATAAAAAATAACAATTATCAGATTAGTGTTATTGATACGTTCTTTAAATATGGTGCCCAATATAAAATTGGCGAAAAGAAAGCCTCCGAAAAGACTCCAACAACTCGGGATTGATATTGTTGTTGTGGGGATTTCCGAAGGAAAAAGACTACAAAAGAAAATTGCAGTACTCTCAATCCGTATGGGTCTGCAAGACGCTTGATATAGTCGTCTTTTCGCCACTTTTTACTTTGGTAAAAATAATTTTTGAAAGATTATTGTTTGATCATTTTCTGCAATTCTTTAAAGCTTAAGCAGTTAAGGATATGTTTCTTCTCACACCAACTTCTTCGGGCGACATTTATTCCCCATTGCATGAAATTATAATCCTTGACATAGTGGGCATCAGTTCCTATGTAAATCGGTGCTTTCTCTTTCAAATCAAAAACTAGATGATCATCTATATCTTGTCTATCTGGTTGACCATTTATTTCCAGCCAAGTATTTGTTTGAGTGCATTTTTTAGCGATTTTCGAGAAATTTAAACCGTAATCTGCTCTCTTACTAAACATTCTTCCTGTTGGATGTCCTATAGCATTTACGTATTCATTATCTAAAGCAGTGAGTATTCTTTGAGTCATTTCTTCTTCAGGTAAATTGAAATGGGAGTGAATGGCAGCAATTACGAAGTCCATATCCTTCAAGATTTCATTCGAAACTTCTAATTCTCCAGTTTTTGTTATATCAATTTCCAATCCATGGAGAACATTAATTTCCACTTCTTCCACAATTTTACCTAATTCCTTCTTTTGCTTTTGTAATTTTTCTTCATCTAGAGGATTGTAAATTTTATTCTTGCCATAGTGATCCGTTATTGCCACATATTCCCATCCTTTTTGTTCTGCTCCTTTAATCATTTCTTCCAGAGTAGCTTTTCCATCAGTATAGTCAGTGTGAGTATGCAAATCACCTTTTATATCCTCCATTGTGATTAATTTCGGTAAAGCATTCTTCATTGCAGCTTCAATTTCTCCACGATCTTCACGTAATTCAGGAGGGATAAAACACATACCTAGTCCTGCATACACATCTTCTTCAGTTTCACTTGCAAGAAGTTTACTTTTGTCTTTGTTATATAATCCGTATTCATTAAGCAACAATTCCTTTTTCTCAGCAAGAGTTCGGAGTTTTATCGTATGACTTCGAGCACCGGTGGAATACAACAATCCAGCACCGTCTGATACTTCTTCCAAAATACGCAAATCAATATTCATATTATTGAATAGTTTGACAGTTGTTTTCAATTTTCCAGTAGCAATTACATCAATGACTTCTTCCATCTCTGTGAAATACTTCATAGCTTTCTCAAAATTCTCTGGTTTCCCAATTGCATGAAAATCTAAATCTCGCACAGTAGATTTTCGTCTCCGAAAAGATCCCCCAATATCTACTTTTGTTAAGAGCTTTGATTCTATTAGCTTCTCTCTTAATCCAAAGGCTATTTTTTCTATTTTTGGTAAGGCTGTTCTTTCCCTTTTGATGAATTTAATTGCTCTTTGTATTTTCTCTATTTTTCCCTCAGTAAAGCCAGATAATTTTAACAATGCTCCAGTTTCAATTGCTTCTTCCAAACCCGCTATTGATTTAATTCCTAGTTCCTGATATAATCTCCTAGCGGTTTTCCCCCCGATCCCTTCAACCCTCATAAGTGAAGAGACTTCTAACGGAACCTCTTGAGTGAGTTTTTGTAAATAGTAACTATCACCAGTTTTTACAATAACCTCAATTTTTGTACTGATTGCATCACCAATCCCTGGAATATCCTTTAGTTTTCCTTCCTCTACAAGGACACAGATGTCTTCTGTAACTAAATTTAGAGCTTCTACTGCTTTTCTATATGCCCTAATTTTGTAGACGCTTTCACCGATTATCTCAAGAATATCAGCAATCTGTTTTAGTTTTAGAATTACTAATTCATTCATCATAGTTTCCAGTCACCCATTTTACTCTCAATTCATTCTCGTTAGAATTTGTTTAAAAAACAATAAAAATCTACTGATTTTCTAATTTCATTTAGTTTTTACAAATGAAATGAAAATATAAAATAGATGAGATGAAAAATGAATCAAGCGAAGAAATTAATCTTGAGTTTTTTTCTCCCAACCGGAAACAATATTTACTAATCTCTGAATTTCGTTTATTTCTCCGTCAATATGAATTAGGACTTTTTGCCAGCTCCCATATTTCTTAATATCGACTTTATCATTACTGGAGGG
Organism: Candidatus Heimdallarchaeota archaeon; assembly: GCA_030629105.1. Lineage (GTDB taxonomy): Archaea > Asgardarchaeota > Heimdallarchaeia > JABLTI01 > JABLTI01 > JABLTI01. The sequence goes on along the minus strand of DAOVPS010000112.1, from coordinate 5,560 downwards.
TAAACTCAGCACATAAACAACAGCATCCATATGATTATTGAAATGTTTAACCTCGTCTTTGAATTTTATTGAATATCTATCAACAGCAGTCATGGTAATTATCACCTTGTCTAAAGATTATATAATTCTATAGAGAATAACTTCACTAGGTGTTTTATAGGCATTTTGGCAAGAACCAATATTCTGTTATCTGCTTGCAGAATTATTGCTAAAAGCAGATAAATTCTTCAATAAGAATAATTATTCTTCTTTTGTATAAAGAAACTTAGAAAGAAAAAAGTGAAAGGAGTTATGGAAAATGACTAAGACTGAAGCCATCTCGAGTCCATATCTCTCAGAAGAAGTTGCTCTAAAAAAGCGAACACCATTTCATGCTCAATGGGAGATTTTTAAGATAAGATCATGGAGATTCTTAACACATCATCCAGCATGTAGTGAATACAAAAATCATTACTTCTCTATTGGTCCTCTCAATCTTTGCATAGGTTGTTTTTCGATTTACTCAGCTATTTTATCATATTTGGTACTTTTTTTGACAGTTCCATCTGTTTTTCGCTTTAATCCCTATGTAATGTCAATTTTACCATTCGCAGGATTTGGATTAGCAATTTTTCATCTAATATTTAAGGTCAAAAATAAGTGGATTAAGTCTATCTTTAGATTCTCAGCAGGTTTTGGGATAGCTGCTTATGGTGCTTTAGCGATCGCTACTTTTACAGAAATAAGGCAATGGTGGCTAGGAATTATTTTACTTGCAATTCTACTCGCTGGGAATCAGCTGTATGGCTTGAGTCGAGGTAGATCAGCTAACCGAAAAGAATGTTTGGATTGTCCTTTGCATAAAGCCGATCCACCTTGTCTGCCTGAAAAGAACACTAATATTAAAGTACGGAAAATTTATGCAATAATAGAAGAAGAATTACTGAATCTTCAGGAAAAAAGGAAAAAGAAAAAAACTGAATCGGAACAAGAAGAATCGAAACCAGAAAAGGTTGTAACGGCAAAAACTTAATAATTGATGTTTTTTCATTTCATAGTGTAACACATCAGTTACAAGGATTTGAGGGTTAGAATTTGTCAGAGGAAAAAAAATTCCCAGAATACGAAGAAGAAGTTCCTCCTCCAGCGGAGGAAAAAGCACCAATTTTTGATGAAACTTTTGAAGAAACACAACCAGATGGTACTATAGTACCTGAAGTAATCGTTGATGTGGATGCCAAGAAACGGAAACGTAGAAGATGGATTTTGATTACTATTTTTGGTATTTTGACACCAATTCTATTAATAGCTTCAATATTGGTTTTTATAGGTTTAGCATTAGTTGGTGCATTAGAATCATGTGCAGTGCAATGTTGTGCGAACTGTGGAGCCACTTGTTCTGATTCATGTGCAGCATCATGTGACGAGTCCTGCAATAACTGTTGTAGTAGTGCTTGCGAAAACTCATGTAATTCTTGTGGAGATTCTTGCTGTGAAAGTACTTCTTGTTGTGTAAGTAGTGTTAGAAGAATAACAATGTTAGAAATACTAGAAAATGCAAAGAATCAACTAATGTGGCTCGTTTATCTGATTTTTGGAATTCAATAGTAAAAATGGAATAATCCATTTTTTTCTTTTTATTTATTTTATAACGATGAGTTTAGAAATAAGCCGGGTTTATTTAAGTTCGTCACAAAGTTAAATTAAGAAGTGGGACACACAAGTAGAATGGAAGGGCAACAAGTTGTCAAAGTCTGCAAAAAAGATTGGATTCGTATTAGGGATTTCTAGAGATCAAGATACTATTATTGTACGTTTAGATGAAAATGTTGAGCATGAAGACATTGTAGAAGGAAGCTTTGTTAGTATCCCTCTTGCGAATGGCAACACTATCATTGGACGTGTCAGCAATATACGAGCAGAAAATCCTCAGCTAAGTGACGAACGCTATGCTAAGTTTTGGATGGATAGGCTTAGACGATCCTTAGAGTCTCGTACAATGTTGGAATTCACAGAGTTTCATGTTGTGGAAGTTGTTCTAGTTTCTAATATTTCAAATGATGGAAATCTCTCAACTCCGAATGCTTGGATTTCTCCAGGATCAATGGTTTTCGAATGTAGAGATGACTTATTGGAATTAGCAGTATTTGGCAAAAAGCGTGGAGTAATGAGTGTAGGATTATTCGCAGAACATTCAGGAGAAATAAATGTAAAATTAAATCCAAACATCTTAGGTTCAGATGGATTAGCAATTTTTGGTTCAAGAGGAAGTGGCAAATCCTATGCTGCAGGAGTTATAATTGAAGAACTCGCAGAATTTGGACTACCAACTCTGATTGTAGATCCACATGGTGAGTATTGGGGACTTTCACATACCGCTGGACCGAAAGGTACTGCATCATTACCAAAATACTTCGTTCACGTGCTGTATCCGAATAAATATCCTCCAAGATATTTTGAATTAATGAGTAAACTAGCGAAGAAATTTGATGTAAACATCAAAATTGAACCTGTAACTATGTTATTCTCAGAAATCGGTACTTCAGAAATGTTTGGTTTTATGTATGATTTGACATTTACCCAGAAAGAAAAAATAGAAAATACTTGGTATGCTATTAGGGATGCATTTGGCTCCGCAGTCTGCTACGATATTGATGGATTCCTTGGTTTTGGTCTTGAGAATAATATCATTGATGGAGCTAGTCGTAGACCAATTATTAGAAAGCTAGAAGTTTTTAGAAAAATGGGTTTCTTTACTGATTTAAGTGGTTCAATTTGCCATCTAACAGGTTCAATCATCCAGGAATTTGATAATAATTACAAAAGAATAGAGACAAGTGAAAAAAGTAGGGATATGTCAACACTTGCGAGTGTTATAAGTCACTTTGGACCGGAAGTCATTACAATTCTAGATGTTAGTCAACCTTTCTTAGATGAACGAGCAAGAAGAATCTTCGTCTCGAGTTATTTGAATCGTTTGCGAAGAACTATGGAACGAAAAGAAATCCAACGAGCATTTCTCTTAATTGAAGAAGCACATCGATTTATTCCAATAGGGGAATCACCCACAAAACGAGCAATAGAATGGTTCGCAAGAGAAGGAAGAAAAATGGGTGCAGGATTAGGGATAGTAAGTCAAAGACCAAGTGGTCTCGACCGAGACATTCTTTCTCAGTGCAATTCAAAATTAATTCTAAGAATAACAGAGCAATCAGATCTCCTTGTTGCGAAAGATATTCTAGCAGGTTTTGCTGAAAGATATATTGGATTGCTTCCATATCTCGAGCAAGGAACAGGTGTTTTATCTGGAGCTGCTTTGAGAATACCAATTTTAGTAACATTTCGAGAAAGAAAATCCTCTTCAAAGTACGGTGAAACAGTTTCTCTAGTGGCTCATCCAGAGGACAAAGTAAAATCTCGAGAAGCAGAGAAGAAAAATTGGTAAAAATATCTTATACTGTAAAAAACCATAATAGTTAAACAAGAATAAAAAAGCATATTTAAACTGGTTTGACGAAGAATTAACTAGCGAATAATGAACCAGTGGAAGAATTTTCAATGATCGTTGAATATCCCAAGAGCGACCATCATAAATTAATTCCGTTATTTTCAAATCATAAATATCTGTCAATTTTGATTAAAACGATCCTAAAAGAAAAAGAAGGGGATATTTTTGTTGATAATATTGAGGAACCAAATATTGCTTTAATATCATACAAAGTCTATGAGGTTATCGGGGGGGATAGTAGTAATGAAATGGTAATGGATCTTTTGAGATGCGTAATTGAAAATAGGTTGATTCTATTCCCAGACAATGAGTGGTGCAAATTAGCAAAAGACAAACTCGTTTTAGCCCCCTATCCAAGAACCAAATTCTCCTCTGAAAAATTATCCATTAAAAGAGCAGAAGAAATACTCGAGAAAAAACTACCGGATGGATATAAACTACAAAAAGTTGGCATAGATATTGTAAGAAAAATAAATCCGAAACTAGCCCCAGCTTTTCTTCCGTTTTATAAATCACAAGAAGATTTTGTTGAAAGGGGATTAGCATACTGTATTACTGAAAGTGATTTTATCATCAGCATAGCGGGATCAGCAATGCCAATTTATGACAATGAATACGAATTACAAGCAATGACAGATCCAAATCCAATTTACAGACGTAAAGGTCTTGCTTCAGCAGCGGCTGCTACTCTAATTAAAGAAAGCCTTGAAAAAGGGATAACTCCTCATTGGGATGCAGACAATGAAATTTCAGCAAGATTTGCATTAAAACTTGGTTTTACTAAACCAGAAGCGTATGATGCCTATTTGTGTTCAAAGAATCCACTAAGATAGAGTATTGAATCAATCTAGTTTTAAGAATTCGGAAATGTCATTAAAAACTATTAATCGACTCTCAGGTAAATCATTGAAATTCTCGTGGCAATTATCTTTGTAGTATTTTAATTTCATATTATCTTTATCTTTTAATTTATCAAATAATTTCAGGGAGAATTTACTGCTGATTTCCATATCATTACCGGGAATTAGGAATAGTGTAGGAATTGATACTTGTTGGATACTTTTAGTTGCTTGTTTCTGACATGAGAACATTTCTCTCACCCAACGACCAGTAATTTTTGAGACATACAATGGATCACCTTCTCTTATTTTAGCCATTTCCGGATCTCGAGCAAGTTCCTCAGGTTTCAAGAAATTGGGAGTTTTCATTTTTGGTATTATTGTTCCTAAAACCATTGCCAAAGGCTTTCTTAAAGGTGAAAAGAGATCCTTTGATTTTAATCTAAACGCTGGAGCAGATAGTACCAAGGAATCAACCAAATCAGGGTTTTCAGCAGCAACTATTGAACTAACTGTTCCCCCATTGCTATGTCCTACAAGGAATATTTTCTTTGGTTTATCTTTTTCTTTTAGGAATTTTATGAATGAGATGGTATCTTTTACATAAGTTTTGTAACTATCAATATAACCTCTCATTTTTTCATCACAATGACCAAAACTCCTTCTATCATAGGCATAGACAGGATATCCTTTGTTTGCAAAAAATTCGCCTAAATTCTGCATATTACTACTGTGAACACATGCCCCATGAATACCTACAAAGAGGTAATTCTCTTTTACTTTGGTTGGTTTCCATGCACGATAAAATAATTTTAACCCATCATAAGAATCAAAATATTCAGATTCCTCTGCGAAATTATTCATATCTTTATCTCCGTTAGTAAAGAATAACTCGGAATACAAACTAAAACTCTTTTCCTTGTTTTTCTATAGCTTGTGAAAAAAAAATCATTTTATGAGCTCTCTTTTTCTCACAAGTAATTCTTAAAAGGAAATTCATCCTTAGATTTGTATCTATTAATTACTACTGAGTGAAATAAATGGCAATTCTAAAACCAGGTCAAAAAGCGGCATATGGCATTTGCCGTTTTGGAACCAGTATATTCATGAGCGTAACAACTTTAGCAGCAATTTGGATTTATGATAATGTCTTCGGATTAGCCGGTTATCCGTATTGGAATTCAGCTGTAGCAGCTGTTGGCAAAATAATAATTGCTTTTTCTAGCTTTATTTT
>DAOVPS010000102.1:0-11474 GCA_030629105.1 Candidatus Heimdallarchaeota archaeon | reverse complement strand
TGTTTCACCACCAACTCTGTATGGAACATATTTAGTGCCATAGGAATTTGCTATTTGGAAATCCATCTTTTTGAACGGATTTAATCTTTGGCCAACATCAATAAATCTCCTTAATGTTACAGGAGTCTTTGTAATTACTCCCAACCCATTTAATCGTTTATAGATATCCAAGTTCAGTGTAGGTTCTAAGACAACATAAATTTCACCATTCACTACGACTTTCAAAGGATTTGCTTTTTTATCCACTTCCACATTTTCAGCAAACATTTTTGAGATTGTTTTCTGTAATTTTCTAATCTTACTCATTTTTCTTGTTGATACGATTAGTTGGTATGCTTCATTAGCAATTCTCTCTGAACTTCCCTTTTCAATTTCAATAGCTCGATATTTAAACAATAATTGGTCTGTTAAATCCGTTAATCGATTTTTAACCCAACCAATTTGAAAAGCCCTAATTGTTTGTAAAGTATTGAGTCCAACACTAATACTCTTCATCACTCGTAACATATCTCTCGTACTTTCATAGTCTATTCTTATCCATTTACAATCATAGCCCAAATCCTCTAGAATGAATTTTTGAACTTGCCAATAAAAACGAAAGCGACAATAACCATGCCCTCCACCCATTCCTAATTCATCGGCTCCACGTTCTAAACTTTCAATAAAAGTACCTAAAGTGAGTTTAAAAGGTGTACAGACAAATTCTGGCGAATATCTAGATCCAAGCTGAAATGTTTTCTTACTCGGTTTATTTGGAATGACTAAGTCGTATCTTCCTAACTCGTGAAATAATGACACGAATACGTATTTAAGAGACCCGAAGTGTGGGAATGTGAGTGGCATGTTTTTCTTTCCTCCATCGTAACATATCGACAAAAGCTTCTATACGAGTTTTCATTCCCGCTTCTGCAGTTAAATCGTCTAAGACTAACTGTAGCAAAGGAACGTCTCCTTTTTGTAATGCAAACCTATTTGCTAGTTCCCCTGCTAATGAATCAGGACCACAACTGAAAATCATTAAATGAATTATACCATCAACACTTCCTTTTTCAAGGAAATACATGATTGACCCTAAAATCTCCCGTTCAAATTCAAAGTATAAACGATTTTCTAATTTGTCCAATTGCTCATCAATTGGTTCTCTTGGCATTTGTTCAGAAGTAATGATGTCAGCACCATAGGATTGTAATTTCTTACGAATATCTAAAGAACAAAAACTATCATTGATAACATAGGTATGACCAACAAGAGCTATTTTTAGCATCTTTTCATCTTTTACTTCATCGGGAGGATCATTAAGAAGAATAGCTGATTGTTCCCACAGATGAAGTGTTTCCATATCAATAATCAATTTTTTCTTATTTTCTTTATCAGCTTTCAATGCTTTTCTCATGGCTTTAATAATTCGGAAGGGATTTTTCGTAAAAACAAAACCAACTTTGAGGACTTCTTTGAAAAAATCAATTTTCCCATGACCATACTTTGCCACATTGTAGTGAGGTGCAATTAATTCTGGTAAATCCGGATACAGAGAACGTAAGACATCAGCTAAACCAATAAATTTGGGGCACCCCACGTCTGTTTCATGTTTACTCCCAAATCTTGGAACGAAAAGATAATCGACTTTGTCTTTTAGCTCCATAACATGACCATGTAAAATTTTAGTTGAATAACAATCTTCATCCGGAGCTATTTCAATAGCTACCTCCCTTACATTCTTTGTAGTTTCAGGTGAGACTACCACTGTAGCTCCTAATTGCGTGAAAAACGTTTCCCACATTGTGGCAAATTTATAATAAATTAGTGCTCTTGGTATACCTACCTTTTTGGACATTGACTACCCATCCTGAAAGTTTCAAGTGACTTACTTAACTTGTATAGTAGTATTTGATAGGTATTATTTTAGTATTATCGTAAACAAATCATTCACTAGGCAGAGATTTTTGAATTAGAATCAGTTGCCCTAAGTGATACGAATTATGTTGGAGAAGAATCTGCATTATTTTATATTTTTGAACGTTACTCCAAGAAGGAGTAGGATGAGAGAAATCAAGAGTATCAACTAATTTAGCAATAGTCTCTAATCCAGCCATAAATTGCTTCTTATGAGTTTTGAGAGTTTTTTCATCACAATCTTTTTCCGGAAATGATTTTAGTTCAATATTTTCCTTGAATGAAGTATCATCATCTAATAATAACATAACAAGTAGTTTCTGCCAAAAAATCATGTGATAGAAAATCTCCCAAATAGTAGATACATTGGGAGCAATTCGTTTATTTACAATATCAAATGGGAGTTTTTCAATAGCATCTTTGGTGTTAAGATGAGTATCCCCGCCAATAAGACCATCTTTCAAATGAAGTCTGAATTCTTCAAAAAATTTCTCTGATGTCATTATTCTCAAATCTAAATATAACTAGATAACTAATAAACCATTTTGAAAGCAAAACCAAGAGTGACAATTAAGATTTTAACTTTGTATCGTTATTTACCAATGTAATGGTGGATTATATTGAAGAAAGAGAGATTTCTCACAATAATTATTCCAATTCTGTTAGTAGGATTAGTAACAAATCTTGGGTTTTCAACTAAAACCAGTAGTTCTGAATCTAAGATATATCAAATAAATCTTGACAATACAATATTGGATCTTGTTGAGCATGCACCTATACTTATAGTATCAAATAATGATTTTGAAACTTTGAATTTTACAGGAGAAGGAACTAATCTTGAACCATATATTATAACTAATCTATTCATCAATGCATCTGGAGTAACTAATGGAATAGAAATACATAATACAAATGCTCATTTTGAAATAAAAAATTGTACGATTTTAATGGATTATATTGCCATTCTATTGAGTGCAACAGCAGCAAGCACAGCAAAAATCATCAACAATACATGTATATCAAAATCGGATGATGGAGCAGGAGCAGGAATAACCGGAACGTATGGATGCACTATAACTGACAATGAGTTTGCGAATTTCATGCAAGGAATTCATCTAAACCATGCATATAATAATATCATTACAAATAACATCTTTCCATTCAATAATTATCAAGGCATTAACATTCGGTATTCAAATTACAATGAAATAACCTATAATTTAATTCAAAATACACAACAACACGGAATAGCAATAGTAGGAGAAAATTCACATGATAATATTATTCATCACAATACCTTCATCAATAATTCTCTAGCAGAAGAATATAGAATTGATGGAGAAAGAACTGGAACTATAGGAAGCCAAGGGTACGATGAAGGATATAACAATTTTTGGTATGATGAAGAAGGAAAATATGGCAATCATTGGTCAGACTTAGAAGGAAGAAAAACTTATCCAATAGATGGTCCAGCAGAAGCTGAAGATATTTATCCTTTAGAATTAACCTACAATGTAAGTGCAGATATATCAGTTATAGCAATCATAACAGCAATAATTACTATCAGTAGTTTAGGTAAACTCCTTAAGAAAAAGAAAAAACAATAAGAAAATTACTTTTTCGCACATAATAGTTTTGAAAGAAAAATTTAAAACATAAGTTGGAACAAATGAAATACAAAATAGACCCGTAGTGTAGCGGCCCAGCATCGGGGACTTTGAAAGAAGTCCGGATGGCTCGGATTCCCAAGAATCCCTGGACGAGAGTTCAAATCTCTCCGGGTCTACCATTCTTATTTTTATTGCGATTTTCCAAGACTGTTAGTTTTATTTATGAACTGGAATCAAGAAGTGTTATTTTAGGAGTTATGTTGCTAAAATGACAGATGAATTCATTCTCAACAATTTATGTGTAAAGCACAAAGTAATCTCTGTTAAACGTTTACATGAATTACAAGCTGATATTGATAAAACTGAACAAGACGGAAATCTTAGTAATAATAAAGTGTTTAGATCTTACATTGGTAATTTTAAATTCCAAGTTCCTGAAAATCTCCCAAATGCAAAATATATTGTTGTATTAGCCATCGAGCATAATCTCGCTAAAGTTAATTTTCACTTAAATGGTCAAAAACATGATATCATTTTCTCTTCGCCTTACCATAACCTTGATGCTTCAGTTGAAGAAATGGGTGAGTTAGTGAAAAAAGAAATTGTTAAGGAAGCAGGTTTCAAAGTTGAACATAATAGAGCCATGCATATTAAGTTACTAGCAGTAAGAAGTGGTCTTGGGAGATATGGTAGGAACAATATTTGTTATGTGAAAGGTTTAGGTAGTTTTCTTTCAATATATACATTCTTTACTGATTATGATTTTCAAGTGGATAATTGGCATGATTTGAGAATGCTTGATGAATGTGAAAATTGTTCTATTTGTTATGATAGTTGCCCAACAGGTGCTATATCTGAAGAGAACCTCGTTATTGACATTGAGAAATGTATTCCGCTATACAATGAAATCCAAGGAGAATTTCCTGAGTGGTTTCAACCAGGCATTCACAGTTCGCTAATGGGTTGCATTAGATGCCAGCAATATTGTCCTGCTAACGAGAAAGCAGTTGAGAAAATCATTCAATTAGAAGATATAACAGAAGAAGAAACCAAAATGATTTTGGATGGACAACTCGAAGAGAAATTAGCACTTTCAATTGGACGAAAGCTGAAAATGTACGATAATATTAAAACAGCTGAATATTTTTTGCCTGTAATTAAAAGAAATCTTGAAGTATTATTAGAATAATCTCACTATTAAAGTCTAGAATGCATATGACTTAAATTAGTTAGGTGGAGAATATTATATTCCACGTTGTTAACTACAATCTCCAAAAAATTGATGAATTTAAGATTATTGTAGTATTTTAGGGGTAGCTCTGAAAATTGAAAGAAGAATTCATTCTTAATAATTTACGTGTAAAATACAAAGTGATTTCAGTTAAACGTTTGCAAGAATTACAAGCAGATATTGATAAGACTGAACAAGATGGAAATCTAAGCAAACTTAAAGCATCTAGATCTTATATTAAAAAATTCAAATTTCAGCTACCTAAAAATTTTCCAGATGCAAAATATATTGTAGTTTTAACCATAGAACATAACCTAGCTAAGGTTAATTTTCATTTAAATGGTCAAAAACACGAGATTTTTCTACCTCATGATTATCACAAACTAGATGCTTCAGTTGAGGAACTAAATGAATTGGTAAAAAGAGAAATTGTTAAAGAAGAAGGATACAAAGTTGAGCATAATAGAACGATGCTTTTGAAGCTACTTGCTGTAAGAAGTGGACTTGGGAAATACGGAAGAAATAATATATGCTATGTTGATGGTTTAGGCAGTTTTCTTTCACTTTATACTTTCTTTACTGATTTTGATTTTCAAATAGATAATTGGCATGAACTAAGCATGATGGATGAATGTGATGATTGTACTATCTGTACGGATAATTGCCCAACAAGAGCAATCCCAGATATAGATGATGAAGAATTCATTATTGATGTCGAAAGTTGTATACCTTTTCATAACGAGCTTTTAGGAGAATTCCCTAATTGGATGCCAACTGATGCTCACAATTCTTTATTTGGTTGTAGAAGATGTCAACAATATTGTCCAGTAAATTCGAAAGTTATTGAGAAGATAATACGATTAGAAGATATTACAGAGGAAGAAACAAAAATGATTTTAGAAGGAAAAAATATCGAAGAATTGACAAGATCTATTGGTCAAAAACTGAGAATGTTTGATTCATCTGTTGAATTCAATTTGGATATAATTAAGAGAAATCTTGAAGTATTATTGAAATAATCTCACTAAAAATTATAAACTAAGGCATTAATTGGTGTAGTATTATGTCCAATCCATCAATCAAAGAAGCTCAAGCTTTTGAGCATTCAATAGTAACACATGGAAACGTTAGAATTACTGTATTCACCTCTCGATTATTTCGAATTGAATATTCAAAGAATAAGAAATTCGAGGATCGACCAACTCAGATTATATGGAATCGGCAATTTCCGGAAGTCCCAATTGAAATCAAAAAAACCGAAGATTCTCTTGAAATTACTACTGATGATTTGAAAGTACTATATCGTGATACTATGAATGCTCCTTCACCTTCAAATCTTATTATTTCTGAAATAAATGAAGATTTCACTTGGCACCCTGGTAAAAAAGACTCTGATAATCTAAAGGGAACATCGCGAACACTTGATGAAGCAGATGGAAAAATTTCATTAGAAAATGGATTAATCTCTCGATTAGGATGGAGTATTATTGATGATTCTAGTTCTTTAGTTTTTAATCAAGATGGATGGATGGAACCTCGAAAAGCATCATGTTCTGATGTTTACTTCTTTGGATATGGAATAAAGTATCAGGATTGTCTTGATGATTACATCAAATTAAGTGGAAAAGTACCTCTTCTACCTCGATGGATATTAGGAAATTGGTGGTCTCGTTATTGGGAATATACCCAAGAAGGTGTTGAGCAATTAGTAGAGGAATTCAGAGAGAATGATATTCCCTTATCGATCTTTATTATAGACATGGATTGGCATATAACTGATGTGAAAAATTACTGGAAAAAACCAGAACATAGAGAAAAGGTTCCTAGGAAAATTATCCCTCCAGTTCATGATGGCTGGACAGGATTCACGTGGAATGAAGATCTTTTTCCTGATTACAAAAAATTGCTTGAGTTCCTTCGAAGAAATAATGTTCGTACTGCTCTTAATCTGCATCCAGCAACTGGCATTTACCCACATGAAATTCAATATTCTAAGATTTCAAATCGTTTAAGTCAAGATCCAAGAACATGTAAACCAATAGATTTTGATATCGCGAATCAAGAATTTGCTAAAGCGTATTTTGAAGAAATTCTACACCCTTATCAAGAAAATGGCGTTGATTTTTGGTGGATTGATTGGCAACAAGGTAAAAAAACAAAGTTGCCAGGATTAGATCCTCTTTGGTGGCTCAATCACTTACATTTTGAAGATTTATCTTCTGATTCTAAAAAACGTCCTTTGGTATTTTCACGATGGGGTGGATTGGGAAATCATAGATATCCTATAGGATTTTCCGGTGACACTTATATCACTTGGAAAAGCCTTGCCTTCCAACCAAATTTCACTAGCACTGCGGCAAATGTTGGATATTTTTGGTGGAGCCACGATATTGGGGGACATATGGGTGGAGCTGAAGATGCAGAACTATATACTCGTTGGATCCAATATGGTTGCTTTAGTCCAATATTAAGATTGCATTCAACAAAGAATCACTTTATTGATGAGTTACCTTGGAAGTTTGATAAGGAGACATTTTCGATAGTTAAAGCAGCCCTACAGTTAAGACATCAATTGATTCCTTATATTTACTCAATGGCTTGGTTATCATTTTCAAAAAATCTCCCACTTTGTCAACCGATGTATTATCTTTATCCATTAAGGGAGTCCAGTTATACTTTCATTGATCAATATTTCTTTGGTTCAGAACTTTTAGTTGCACCTATAATTTCACCTATGGACCCAGCGGTTGGATTAAGTCGAAAAGAAATATGGTTGCCTGAGGGATTATGGTTTGACTATAATTCCGGTGAATGTATAAATGGCGAAAAAGTCCATGTAAGTTATTTCTTCAAAAAGGAAATTCCAATTTATGCCAAAGCAGGAGCAATTATTCCAATTACATCTGATTATCACAATTCCCATCTTTCCAATCCAAAATCGATTCAGCTTTTAGTATTTCCAGGGAATGATAATCAATTTATTTTGTATGAAGATGATGGAACCTCACAGAAATACAAGTCTGGAAAGAATGCTCAAACAGAGATTAACTTAGTATCATCTAAGAAATCAGTAACTTTAGAAATAAATCCAACACAAGGTGATCTCAGTAATATACCAAAAAATAGAGAATTTGAAATAATTGTAAAAGGTATACATAAACCAAAAACAATCCTAATTAAAATCGATGCTACTGAAAAAGAAATTAATTGGACTTTCGACAAGAAAACGCGTACATTAAGCATTGAACCAATAGCAATTAAACCTAATCAAAAAGTACATTGTCAAATTAATCATGTTAAAGAACTCATAAACCAAGAACCTAGAATTGAAGAGAGACTATACTCATTTCTAAGAGCGATGCAAATTCCTCATAACTTGAAATCCGATCTCTACAAAAATAGAGATAAATTGATTTCAGAAGTTCATACATTAAATGAATCACTGAAGATCTTTAGAAATATACCCAAGAATATTGATTCTTCACATAATTATGATACTGTAATTCAATTGATTGCTTTTGTATACATTCTAGATGCGGTACAACCAAAAATACTGAAGATATCTGAAACGAAAAATATGCTAAAGAATACTCCAGATAATGAACTTAGAAGGATGGTAGAAAGATTTTCATTGTTGTATTCTGGTAGTGCTAATGCGAATGATATTTTCCCTCTTACTAAACCGCAACTTCAATCATTAATCGAAACTTTAACCCAACAGCCACTCAGATTTTAATTGACGTGATAATAATGAAGCAACAAGTTATGATTGAACCAGGAAAAATCACTTTCCGGGAAATACCTATTCCTGAGTTAAAAGAAAATGAAGTTTTGATTAAAATCATGCGTATAGGTGTTTGTGGAAGTGACATTCATGTCTACTATGGTAAACATCCTTATACCTCATATCCTATTACTCAAGGCCACGAAGTCTCAGGTATAATTGAAAAGGTTGGTTCTAAAGTAACTGAGTTAAAAACCGGGGATAAAGTAACAATTCAGCCACAAGTTGTTTGTGGGAAATGCCATTCTTGTTTACATGGTAATTATCACATATGTGATGAACTAAAAGTCATGGGTTTTCAGACAACTGGTATGGCTTCTGAGTTCTTTGTTACTGATTTAGATCGCATTCTCAAGCTACCTGATGATATGTCCTTTGAGCAAGGCGCAATGATTGAACCTATGGCAGTTGCTTGTGGAGTCTTTACCAAAACAGATGATTTGAATGGATTAAATGTTGTTGTTTTAGGTGCAGGACCGATTGGAAATCTAACTGCACAAACTGCAAAAGCTCTTGGTGCTAAATCGGTTTTAATAACTGATGTGAGTGATTTTCGATTGGAAATCGCAAAAAAAGTAGGAATTGATTATACTATTAATCCTCTAATGCAGAATTTATCTGAAGAGATTGTGATAGCTTTTGGTCCTGATAAAGCTGATTTAATTATCGAATGTGTTGGGATTAATCAAACAATCAATGATGCGATTGCAAATGCAAGGAAAGGGACAGACATAGTTCTTGTAGGAGTATTTGGTGACAAACCAACAGTAGATTTAGGAACCGTGCAGGATCGCGAATTACGACTTATTGGCATGCTCATGTATCAAACTAAAGAGTATCTTAAGGCCATTGAATTAGTTAGTTCCGGAAAAATCCAACTTGAACCTCTTATGACGAAACATTTCAAATTCGAAGACTACGATGAAGCCTACCAATATATTGAAAACAAGAAAGATAAAGCTATGAAGATTTTTATTGATATCAACTGATTACTCTTCATCTGTGATCTTAGCTAAATACTCTTTGACTTTTTCTTCTAACTTATCTACTGGAGTCATAATGAATAAGCATTCTTTATCGCCTTTCGCTCTACAAGTAAGCTCTCTAGCATCGAGTTCTAGACCAAAACTCTCACTACACCATCCAGAAGAATATCCTGCATTCATAACACAAATTGGTAAATGTGAGTTCTCTCCTCTTGCTAAAATATAGGAATCAGCTTCGAATGACTGTGGATGAGTATAAATTAGAAAGTAATTCTCATCAGGAGAAGGATTAGATTCTGGTTTAATACTTACTTTTGCCCAACCAGTATAAGCAAAATGAATTGGTCCTGTTGACAATTTCTCTATAGGATCATCAAAACCCATTGAGAGGTGGAATTTCTTCGCATCTGATCTACCCAAGGATTTTGCTAGTTGATAAATTAATTTTATAACATAAGGATTGTTTAATCCACCATCCAATTCTAACAATGATGCTATTGCTTCTGGAAAACCTAATCTCATTGCGGCTGCTCGTACAAGGATGTATCTTTCCCCCCCAATCAAAATTCGACCTGTTGATGGATCCCATTCTAGTAAATCAAAATACTTGGCTACTTTATCTTCTGCTTCTTTAAATTGAGCTTTGAATGCATCTGGAACTTCTACTGTTTCCAGTTCATCAGATCCCTTTGCTTTTCTTTTTTTCTTTAATCGATCTTTCAACTTCCAGCTTCCTCGAAAATACTATCATAAGGTGATTTTAGATTTCCAATTCGATCTTTAATATCTCTTAAATCAACATCAGTTTTCTTGTATCCAAGAATATTTAATTTTGAATCAATATAAACAGTAAATTGGTGGGAACAAATATCTCCTTTGAAAATTCTATGTTCTGCTAGTTTCAGACTACCTTGTAATTTTGGAACAGAAACTTGGTTTTTGTTATGACAGACAGGGCAAATTATTTGCACTTTATTCTTTAATTGTGAATCTTCTAGAATGCCAAACTTGATTGATTCTTCCATTAATTGATCAAAATTACTGAGAAAATCTTGAGAAAATTCTGTGTCACTGATAAATGATTTTCTCATATTTTGTTTCAAATTATCAATAAACGCTGACAAGTATGAAGCTTCTTTATAAACTGTTAAACGACTTTCTCGATTAAATAGTAATGATATCGAAAATCTTTTTTCTTTCCCTCGAACATCACTTTTATTTATTGTGAAGAATTGTGTAAAAGTTATGATATCTTCTTCTTGAATTGGTATTATTGATTCGTCTGTACTGTAATTAGCTTTTTCGGAATCAGTAAAAGAAAATGAACCTACCATTGTCTTAAAGACAATTTTCTTGGCTAAATTCGGAGCAATTCCTTTGAAGCAGATGACTTTAGGACCTTCTTTATCATCAAGAGTTCCTACACATATACCAATTATTTTGGAACCCTCCGTACTCGTTAGCTACAAGCATAATTTCCAATTAATTAGTGTTAAGTTTAGGGCAATCAAACGATTGAGCATTTCTCCAATTACTATTACGTGATAATTCTTTCATAGAAAAAGCTTAAGAGCTCAAAAGTGTACACTTCAGATTAGAAAATCAATCGGAAAGATGTTGTCATGAGTAAAAATGATAAGAGATTAATTGTGAAAAATGGGAATATGTTCGATTCTCTTACTGGAAAAATCAAAGAGAATACAACAATTGCCATTTCTGGTAAGAAAATAGTTTGGGTGGGAGATGATGGATCTTTTGAAAAAGAAAAGAATGATCAAGTAATAAAAGCCGATGGAAAAATTGTTCTCCCTGGATTAGTGGAAAGCCACGTTCATTTAGCATCAACTTGTACTGCTCAATCTGAAAGAGTGCATTTGAGAACAAAAACAGCTATGTGGCATTACATTGCACTCAATAATGCTCAAAAGCACTTAGCTAGTGGATTTACATGTGTTCGAGATTGTGGAGCA
>DAOVPS010000213.1:0-4278 GCA_030629105.1 Candidatus Heimdallarchaeota archaeon | reverse complement strand
GTTCGCAAAAGCATAATTCGTTTTTCTCTTACTAAGAGTGATATCAAATCAGCAGAAATACTGTCAATTTTGCTTTCAAGTTCAGAAATTTTGAATTGCTTTCCACCGAATTTTTTCATGAATTCTTTTTTCAAAGATTCCTTTTGCTCTTTTGTTAGTTTGCGTAATGGTAGCGATTCCATGATCGCTATTCCTTTCCCCTCTAGAATTTCATCTTCAACGAGAAGTTCTTTCTCGTCACCATTTATAATTTGTACTCCACTTACTTCATGTAGATTAAACATATCCATGTCCAGAGTATTATCTCCGGGCATAAACATGATCGCTTTAGTCCGTATCTTCACTTCCCATGCAATCATACGTAAACGATCTCTTTCTGTAGTTCCCTCTAAAGCTATTTTTGTATCTCTTGTTCTTTGCATCTTTGTGAGAGATTGGTAGACCCGAGCATCTAATTGTCTGTGTCTATTACTAGCAATGTGTAGATATGCATCAGATACTTCAATTCGATCCTCTTCGCTTTCAGCTATTTGTGGAACAGTTCCTTTGTCTAACAAAGTCTTGTATTTCTTTGCGACACTCCACAATAATTTCTCAACTCCATCACTAGTTTGCTTTTTCTTAGGGACTTTTTTCTGCTTATCCGGATTCTTATTTGGTTTTGATTTGTTAGAAGAATTCCCACTGTCTTCTTTATTTGGCGATTCCGAAGTGGATATTTCTATTTCAATATCATTATTGTCTTCTAACATGTTCAGCTTTTACCACCTTCATCTCAGAAACAACCATGTGATTGATATTATCTGATACATCAACGTCTAAAGCATCAGGACAAAGAAGAATAAATTGAGGAACAAAGCGAGAGTTTTCTCCAGCTAGTTTTTGTGTTCTTACTGCAATACTGAATGCTAATGCTTTATTTTTCTCATCTAATCTCTGTGTGAATTCATCAATAGCATGGATTGGTGAATCCGTTAGAGTATGCATTGCTAAAATGAGCCCTTCAATTGCTAGGACTTTTTCTCCTCCACTAAGTTCTCGAAAATCACGATAAGCTTTCCCTTTAGTAATCGCTTCTATGTATAATCCTGCATCCTCTGGTTTATTGATGTTAGTTACTTTCAATCGTATTTTCTCGAAAATGCCTCCCAAAAGGAGCATCATTGAGCGTGTGATATTTGTAATGACTTCTTGTAGCTCCCCATTCCAAAATGCTAATCTAGCTTCTAAATCCGCTCGCAAATTTGTGATGTGCTCTTCTCTTTCAACCATATAAATCTTCAAAGATTCGACTTTCACTTTTTGAGCATCTATTTTATCTTCATCTACATTACTGATTCCAATTGAATCTAAATGCCCTTCAATTCGGTTTAACTCATCCCTTATTTCAGTATAATTCCTAATTTCTTCTGGTCGTTCCCCTTTCTGCTTCGCTCGTTCCTCTCTCTCATTCTTTTCTTGTAAATGAGTTTCATATTCAGAATCAAAGTTTAACTCAAGTGTGAGAAGTCGTGTTGATTTCTCAACTAAACTATGAGATTCTATTCGGAGCAATTCAATCGTTTCTTTAATATCCTCAATATTTCTTTTAACTTCATTCTTTTTTATGAAATAAGTAGCAAAATCATCATCAGCTTCATCGAGTTCAAGTTTCAATCCATTCCGATGTATTTTGTATTCCTGAGTTTTCGCTTCAATTGTAGCGATGATTTCATTTATGGTTTCAATTTTACCCAAGATCTTTTCATCAGGCATCCCTAATGTTTGAATTTCTTGATGCAGCTTTGTTATTTCTTTTAGGGTTTTTATTTCATCGATTTTTAGATCGCGTGTTTCTTTTTCTAATCGTGCGATTGCAACCCGTGTTTTCCGTTCATTAAATATATTTGTGAATTGCTTTTCTTCTGATGCTTTTATCTTCCAACCAAAAGGATTCTTCATAGGTGCAGGTGGTCTTCCGAATCCTCCGTGTGATAAATAGTAACTTTTTCCTGATTTTGTTAGGATATTAATGCGGGAATCCCTAGCGATATTTGTTAAAGTATTTGGATCATATTTATCCTCAGCAACACCAGCTTTCACTACTCTTTTAAGAAAACCTACTGCATGTGGATTACCGGATAAGAGATTACTGGCAATATCATAAACTTCTTTGTAGGGAGGTTTTTTGAGCATTTCAGATGCTTTTTTGGCATCTTCTGCAGTTACTTTGTATACTGAAATTGGGGGTTTCCAACGGGGCCATGTCTCATCATACAATCTCTTTGCAAATCTATATCCCTCATCTGTTTTAGCTAAAAAGGCATAAAGATTGCGACCAATGAGATTTTTAACAGCATTTCTCCAAGTTTCCTTTCCCTCTTTAATTTCGATTAAGGAAATTATTGGTCCGATGATTTCTTTATCCATAGATTGTTTTCTAATTTTAGATTGGAAAATCTTCGCAGAATTTGTTAGATCTTCTTCGAACTTTGTTAAGCGTTGTCCGGAATATGTTTCTTCGTCTGAAGAAAAGGAGTCATAATGTGGATCAACGATTATCCTTTTTCTGTGAAGAAGGAGGTCTTTATCTGCTTTGGAGTATTTTTCTTGAATCTTAGATAACTTTTTTGTTTTTATTATGAGAGCTTCTTGTCTGTCTTGGAGTTTTCTATCTTTTTCACTTAGATTCTTTGTAGCAATGATTTTTTCCAATTCACTTTTTTGTTCGTTATATCGTTCAATCTCTTTTCCAAAATTCCCAATATTTTCTTGATCATTTTGGATTTGAGTTTCTAATGTGATCAACTTTCTATTCTTTATTCTCTCTTGTTCTTCTACTAACTCTAATTCTTCTTTCAAAACATGTAATCTATTATTTGTTAAATTAATTTCAGATTTCTTTTTGCTTATCGATTGTTCATTCTCACTTTTTTGCTTTATAATTGTTAATCGCTGCTTATTTACTCCTTCTAGTTGTTTCTCTAATCGAGTCACAGATGACCAAGCAAGTTCTGTATCCAATTTTGTTTTCATTATCATTAGTTTCTTCTTTTGATTTAGAATCTTCATTGCATCGTTCCATATGTTTAGTAATTTGCTTTCTGTTTCATACCTTCTTTTTAATGGTTCAATCTCTTGAATGCTTGCTTTTAGTGTCTCTTGAGAGGTCATTACCTCTTCTCGATATTGCTTTAGTCCTGTTACTTCTAAAAGAACTTCTAATTTTCTCTTGGGGCTTTTCGAAGCAAATTCGTCTACCGTTCCTTCCCCTGTAAAGGCTAATTTATTATCGCCACGAACTCCAATTGATTCAAAGACTCTTCTAACGTCTCGTCTTGTAACCAATCTTCCTCGAATAATTTTTCTTGAGTTATTAATACTATATGTGACAGAACTATCATCCCTGGATATTTTAGCTGTGACCTTAAATGTATCAAAATCTATCACTGAATTCAGATCTTTATCCAAGGTTTGAATTGCTCTTCGACCATTTATGATTGGATTAGCTATTTCTAAAGTAATGTTAGAAAAATCATCATTTTTTCCAACTAAACTACCAACACCTTTTGCTTTTGCTCTAGCAGGAATATGTCCGATGCATAAGGTTAATCCATCTAGCACTTGGGTTTTCCCAGAACCATTTGCTCCTGTAATCAATGAAATGGCTTCTTTTGCCAAGTCCACTACTGTGAATTCGTGGAGCATTAAGTTTTCCATGGTAATTTTTTGGAATAGTTTAGCTTTTCCATTCATAAATTCCTAACTCCGCTGCTTTACTTTAGACGAAGTGTAAAAGACCTGATTGAGAGATATTCGAATAGAACAATCTGTCGACTTTCTCCTTTGCTTCCCTCTTTTCATTGACTCCTTACTTCGGTCTAACTATATCCTCTTGTTTATCCGTTTAAATAAGAAGTTTGAAAGGAGTTAAGCGAAAGTATTTTTCGACGCACCTGCTACACTAAATGATATTAGTGTAATACATGACTCTGTATTTATAGCTAATTAAATGTGGTAATATCAAATAAGCTCATGCTTAGCTATGAGTAAAAAATAGAGAAGAAAAATGGAAGCAGATTATCTTCCAGCTCCCATTCTATGAACATTTTTGAATTATTTTCTCTTTTTAGCTATTAGAATCACACTAGCTAAACCTATTGTGCTTAAAACTATCCACGCAGCAAATGGTATTCCGAATGGGAAGGTAAAGGAATTAGAAGGTGTACCTGTTTTGGTTGCTTCGGCTGAAAGAGTAAAACTACCAGAACCACCAACTCGTTTAACTACAAGATAGAC
>DAOVPS010000053.1:0-16362 GCA_030629105.1 Candidatus Heimdallarchaeota archaeon | reverse complement strand
TTTTTTTTACAAAAAAGAAAGAAGAGTAGTGTTATTTGGATCTCTTTCTAAGTAAGACCATAACACTAACTGTTAGAATTGAAGCTAATCCAATTAATAAGAATGGAGCTCCGATTTTCCTTGTATATGAGCTTTCTGTAACTTGGACTGTCATAGCGAAATTGGTATTTATCCCTTGGTAATCACCTATGATAAGAGTAAACATATCATATCCTAGCAAGACATAATTTGATACGTTATAATCGAAACGCAAGCTATGAATTATCCCTAAACCTGTTGATTCAGCAGCAATTTCATATCTGCCACTTACATCAATTTCAAAGGCTATTGTTTCTCCGCTATCAAACCATGTAGCTTTTGTAGTTGTTGTGACATTACCTTCATCACTATCAAATGCATCAAAAAAGCTAGCCCATTCTGATGGATCATTATATGAATCATAGACATCAGCCCAAACGATGTTTGGTGGAGCAACATAAAATGCATCACCTAGACTTACTCCTTTACTTACATCTAAATCTTGGACGGAAGCAGAGGACATACCAAGCATAAGGAATGGATATACGGAATAATAAAGCAACGATAAACCAAAGAGAAGACTACTTGAACTTACATCAGCTAATAAACTTGCAGAAGCATCATAAACGGAATAATCAACACTTGATGCACCTATAGCATCTACAGTAACATCAATTTTGTCTCCTACATCTAAAGCTGTATCCCCAACTCGGAATTTATCTGTCTGTCCAGAAACTGTTACAGCACTTTCAACATAGTTAAAATTACCATATGCTTTCTGAACTTCAAACTCAAACTCATCACCAACACTCAAAGATCCTTGAACTGATAAGAATGGAATAGAAAAAGTGAGAGCTATCAAAATAAAAGTAATAAGAGTTATCTTTTTCACTATTTTTCACCATGTTTTTTCAATTATCTGAATAAGATATATTTTGAAACTATTTAAACTAATTTTTTAGGGCATTGATTTTCTAAAGAAAGTTTAAAACATTTTAAGGAATAGTTTCTGTATGTCCGATTTAATTAAAAAATACAAAATAGGTCTAGAATATTTAAGAAAAACTGGATTCGACCATATTACAAGAGATCTTGGTGTTTTTGGAGTGGAAGTTTTCAAATATAAACCACATTCCCGTTTTGACAACGAGAAAAAGGATCTACCAAATCCCTGTCAATTTCGAGAATTTGTTTTAACAAAAAAACTAATGGATCATTATAAGATTAAAACTAAAGTCGATATTGCTCGATATTTACGTATAATTTCCATCATCTTAACAAATTTTAGTCTTGCAGATGAATATGATAATTTCGAAATTCACAGAAGGGAATTAAGAAGATTTTTCCAAAATAATAATTATCAAAGTAGAGCAAGCAAAAAATCAGCTATTCGAGAAGCCTTAATGGCATACGATGAAGCTTTTAGCTCTCGAATTTCAATTCCCGAATCAGATTACAATGGTTTTACTGATGTTTTAAATCTCTTTTACAATATTTATGAGCCTTTACCAAAAGTAGAGACAAAGAAGGAGAAACCGATTACAGGTGATGAAGATGACCTGTTTGATGATTATGGATATGACGATGACTATGATTTAGATGATGAAGGAACAACCGATTACAAAGAACCTGATATTATGTGGGCATATGATGGTTTGTATAAAGACTTCACTGACGAAAAGCTAATTGAGCGACTTAAGGATGATAGGCAAAGAGGTACATTACGAGTAAGTCTTCCAACTATGAACATTAGAGAATATTTTGACACTGAATTAAAAGGTCTATTAAAAAATGACTCTGAGAGAAAGAAGCTTTTGAAAAAAATTCGCGCTTGGCATAAGAAGACTTTTTCAAAGTAAAAAAAAAGACATTATGATCCATGTTCGGTTCTTTGTATAATTTCATCTTGTAGTTTTGGACCCAAATTGATAAAGTAGTCACTATAGCCAGCAACTCGAACAATTAGATCTCTATATTTCTCAGGGTTCTTCTGAGCTTCTCGCAAAGTATCAGCTGATACAACGTTGAATTGAATATGATGACCACCTAATTTGAAGTAACCTCGAACCAAATGGGCAATATTGTTAATTCCTTCATTTGTAGCGAAGAAACTTGGTGTAAACTTTTGATTTAGCAAAGTTCCTCCAGTTCTAACATGATCAATTTTACTTGCTGATTTCAAAACAGCTGTAGGTCCTTTGGTATCTGATCCTTGAACAGGGGATATCCCTTCAGATAGTGGTTCATAGGCTTTTCTTCCATCAGGCATGGCACCAATGACACTTCCAAAATAAACATGAACTGTTGTTGGGAGAAGATTGATTCTATGATGTCCGCCTTTTGTGTTTGGTCTCCCATCTATGGCATTAAAGTATAGCTCAAAAACATCCTTTGTTATTTGATCCGGATAATCCTCATCATTTCCATATTTAGGTGTATCACAAATAAATCTCTGACGAAGCTCTTCTCTATTTTTAAAATTAGAGGATAATATCTCAAGTAGTTCTTTTATTGTTAGATGTTTTTCATCAAAAACATTGTACTTTATTGATGATAATGAATCAGTAATACTTCCTAGACCTACTCCTTGAATATAAGAAGAGTTGTATCTTGCTCCACCAGCATTGTAGTCTTTTGCATTTTTGATACAATCATCTATAATAATTGATAAGAAAGGTGATGGTAAATAATCACCCCACAATTTCTCAATTATATTGTTTCCCTTGATTTTAATATCAACAAAATGCTTAATTTGTTTACTAAAAACCTTGAACAGTTCCTCATAGGTTTTGAATTTTGTAGGATTACCTGTTCTCAAACCTATTTGTTTCTTGGTTTTTGGATCAAAACCGTTATTCAAAGTAACTTCTAAAATTTTCACTAGATTGAAATATCCTGTTAAATTATAATTCTCTTTCCCAAAAGCCCCTGTTTCCACACAGCCACTTGTCCCTCCATTTCTTGCATCTTCAATTGATTTTCCGACACGTAACATTTCTTGAATTATCATATTTGTATTGAAAATAGATGGTTGACCAAAACCAGTTTTAATAATCTTTAAAGCTCGTTTTAGAAAGTCATCCGGAGTAATTTTGCTAATTTGGACCATTGAACTTGGTTGTAAAATTCTCATTTCTTCTATTACATCAAGGATTAGGTAGGATAGCTCATTGACACCATCTGTTCCATCTTCTTTTAATCCACCAAGATTTATCAAACAAAAATCAGTATAAGTATTGCTTTCTTCTGCTGTAACACCAACTTTAGGTGGAGCAGGTTGATTGTTAAATTTAATCCAAAATGCTTCCAGGAGTTCTTTTGCTTCTTCTTTTGTTAAAGTTCCTTCTGCTATTTCCTTCTTATAAAATGGATAAAGATGTTGATCAAGTCTACCAGGATTAAATGAATCCCAAGTATTAAGTTCTATAATTACCCCTAAATGAATGAACCAGTAATGCTGTAATGCTTCTCTAAATGTTCGTGGAGCGTTTGCAGGGACGTGGTTGCATGTTTTAGCTATTAGTTCAAGTTCTTTCTTTCGTTTTTGATTCTTTTCTTTTTTAGCTAATTCTTTTGCTTTCTCAGCATGGCGCTCTGCAAACATCATTATTGCAGCAGATGCTATTTCCATTGCTTTTAGCTCTTCACGCTTATCTAACGCTTCAGAATCAGTATTATAATCTATATTTTCAAAGCTTTTTTGAATGTCAACCATATAATCAGAAAATCCTGTAACGAATATTTTCCCATCTGAAACAGTATGCCCTGGGGCTCTTTGTTCCATAAACTCAGTAAAAACACCTGCTTCATAAGTTTCTATCCAATTATAATCGACCTCAGAGAATATTCGATCACGTATTGATCTCCCCTTCCAGAAAGGAATAATAACTTCTTCTGTTAGATTTCTAGTTTCTTCATTTACTTTAAACGATATTTTCTCTCGAGAATCTAATATCCCTAAATCCTTCATAGAATGGCAACAAATTTCTGGATATGTGGGAGTTGCTTTTGGTGCGGGTCCTCGTTCACCAATGATTAATTCATCATCATTAATGCAGATTTCTTTCTTCTCAAGTAAATACTTGAACGCTAATGCTCTCGCAACAGGAACAGATACTTTTTCTGCAGCTCCACTTTTATAAAATTCAGTCATTAATTTTGCTCTTTCAATAGAAAGAGTAGGAATTGCATTTCTGCTTTGATCTCGAAGTTTCTTTATCCTATCTTGCATTATTATTCCTCTATTTTAACAACTAATCCAAACTTCTCAAGTCTTTCTTTGATTCTTCTCATGTGTTCTTTTGTTGGTTTTGAAATATCTTTCATTCGGTTTATTTTGTTTAGTTTCTGATATTTATCCTCACCGATTTTATGAAAAGGTAATAGTTCAACTCTAATGATATCTAATTGTGACAAGAATTCCCCAAATTGTTTGATATCATCTAAGCTATCATTAACTGTTGGAATTACTGGAATTCTAATTATAACATTCAATCCTGCTTTTGTTAACAGTTCAAGATTTTGTTTTATTATTGTATTTGACTTGCCAGTGTACTTACTGTGCTTCTCTTCATCAACAATTTTTAAATCATAAAGAAAAAGATCTACAAATTCGGCTATTTCTTTCACAACATCTGATGAAGCACAACCAGAGGTGTCAAGTGTAGTGTGTAAATCAAGTTCTTTTGATTTCTTTAACAATGACAACAAGAAGTTTGATTGTAAGAGCGGTTCTCCCCCTGAAAAAGTAACTCCACCACTAGAAATTTCATAAAAGACTTGGTCTTTCATAATTTCTTCTATTATTTCATCCAGGGAAATCTCTTTCCCGATCAATTCTTTTCTTTCAAAGCAAGCTTTAGAAGAGGAACCAGTGAAAACTTGTCTTGTTATTGTTTCCGGTTCTGTTGAATGACTTTCTGGATTGTGGCACCACCAGCAATCCATAGGGCAACCTTTGAAAAAAATGGTAGTACGGATACCCGGTCCATCATGTACTGCGAATTTTTTTATGTCAAAGATAACTCCTTTTTGTCCCATGTTATTCAACAGAGCAATTTTTCAGGTAATAGATTAATTATAGATTAACAAGAATTACATTCTTTTTTCTTTTAAACTTTCAGTGAGTTGGTAAATAATTATTTGCCTAAATCGCCAACGTTAATAAATACCAAGTTAAAGAGAGGAGCATGACAAAACAAGATTTCGAAAACATACGCATACTAGACAATTTTTACCAAACATCCAGCTTTTTCCCCATGCCAGTTGTACTTGTTAGTACAATTTCAGAAGATGGTAATACAAACTTGGGTCCCTATTCACTATGTTTCCCATTTAGGATTGCTGGAAAAGATAAATGGGCAATGAAACTAAATGCACGAAGTGACAGTAATACAGCAATGAATATCAAACGAACAGGTGTTTGTTCTCTTAACTTTATTCCTGATGACAAGAAAAGCATGGAAGCGTGTGTGCAATTAGGTTTTCCTGGTGAGAAAACTGTAGAAAAAATGAAACATAATAAATTTACATTAATTCCTTCATACAGAAATGGGGATGGAAATGGAATAGAATATCCTGAAATTGTAAAAGAATCTATCCAAGTTTTCGAATGCTCAGTTGCTGAAGACATCCCAATTTGGATTGATGAAGAAACAACTGAATGTCATATGGTTTTAACAATTGAGAAAATAGTCATGAAGAAAAAATGGAAAAAAGCCTTAATTAAAGGTGAAGGTTTCCCACCAATTCCAATTGATTATGGATTTAGAAATAATGTTAACTTTTGGTTTACAAAACACAGCAAACCTTACAAAATTCCTTTACCTGAAAGAAAAGGTATCGATATTAATTCAATAAGATATGCAATTTCCCGCTGTGATCCTGATATCCAATGGACAGATGAAGCCTGTGAGAAAATTGTAAAAGTTCCGCGTATTTTCCTCAATAGGGTTGTTCAAGGTATTATGAATCAAGCTAAGAAGGAAGGTATCACTTTAGTTACAGGTGAATTTATGAATAAAATGCGTGATAAACGCTCAGAGGAACAAGATAATTAAATTCTGATTATTAATCACCATATGTTTCTATGAATCTCTTTTCTTTTTTTCCTCGAAAATGTTGATTAGATGTTGAATTTTAATCCATCAACAGCTATTTTGAAACCCTTTTCAAGGAGCTCTTTTCTTTCTTTACATTCTCTTTTTAGAATCAAATTTGTGTGATTAAAATGGGTGAAATATATTTCTGTTTTAGTAGTATCCAACAGTTCCATCGTTTCTTTAATTGGTGGATGTGGAACATCATCTCTCCCTGGCAATTCATCCTTAGAATAAAATGAACCATCAATTAAAGCAATATCCACGCTTTCTACAAGTTTAATCAAATCATCAGTCCAGTAGTCAAGATCTGGCAGATAGAGAAATTTCTTTTTTTGTTCTATAATATAGCCTACTGTGTCTGCATATTCATCTCTGTGTGGAACTTTGAAAGAAGTAATCCAGAAATCTTCTATCGGATACTTGTGATTTGTCTTTATATATAATGGAACCAGATTTTTTCCTTTTATCATGTGTGAAAAAGGATGATTATTCACTAAGAAAACACTCATTTTTTTTGAACAGAAAACGGTAATATTTCGAGCATCTATACACTCTTTTCCAAGGGTCCAAAGACCTGCAACATGGCCAAAGTGTGCATGTGTAAGAAAAACTCCTGAGATTGGAATTGCTTTTTGGTTTTTTACTTTGGGAATGATTTCCGTTATCATCTCTATTTGTTGCTTGATATCTGGTGAAGCATCTATTAGATAGCAATATTCTTTTTCAGAATCTAATAAAGCAATAGATGGACCAAGCAGAATGTCTTTGGGATTTTTCCATGCTTGTGAGCAATTTAGACAATTACAACTTATTTGTGGAACACCTGCGTCTTGTCCAGAACCAAGAATAACGATTTGCATAATCTAAAATGATATAAAAGTTAATAATCTTTATTCCTAATTAATTGATAGGGGAAAGGTATGTTTGGCACTCGTCCAAAAGGAATTACCAAATTAGAGGTCTTTTCTACAGTTATTTTTGTTATTATTATGTTTGTAATGTGATATGTCAGTGTAATGACAACTTATCATGTAGAGAAGCCAGGATGGAAAACCTATCGTAATAGTGAACCAGAACCTAATGGTGATATGCAGAAAATTAATTCTATAGCAATTTCTCAATTAATACCACAAACAAACATTACACAATACAAAATTCTCTTTGATGAAGCACATATACCACACATATCTATATTCAATAATGCCTATTCAATTGGAGGAAATGGAAAACTTCACAGATTGCAAATAGAATTATTAGGGTTGGGTCACTTTGTTGAAGTATTAGAACCCGGATTAGAAATAACTACAGCACTATTATCAAATTATGATCTATTGATTATACCTTATTCATATGGATATTATGATACTTCTGAAATAAACACTGTAAGAAATTGGGTTGAAAGCGGCGGCAATATTCTCATTTTAGCAGAATATTGGAATGTCATTGAAAATGACTCTTTTAGGACATTAGTAGGAGCATTTGATTATGAGCTAAGCGAGAAAGAAATTTATGATACTGATGATACAGTAGGGTATAGGATTAGAAAATTCGATGAGATGAATATAAGATCACATCCAATTACGACATCTATTGGGAGTATAAGTATGAGCTATATACTCGGTATTATCAATAAACCAATTGATTCTCAGGATGTGATTATAACAGACAATGATGATACTGCTTATTATCCAGATTATCCCGATAACATACCTGCGAATAATATTCCAGTAGTTTGTGCTCAAGGTAATATTAACAGCAATGGAGGACGCCTAGTTTTAATATCTGCAACTAATTTATGGGATACAGCTGTTGATCCTGCTTTAAGCACACACAATATTATGCAATATGATAACATGCAATTTGCAAAAAACACTTTCAACTGGTTAGTAGAAAGAAATGGTATACTCAGTATTGATACAGATGGCGATACACTAACTGATTATATAGAACTATATTATCTAAATTCCAATCCAAACTCATTAGATTCTGACAATGATAACTTAACAGATTTATTTGAGTATCAAAATGGAATGAAACTGTACACAAATGACACAGATTCCGATGGATTATGGGATTATGATGAGTTTCATATCTTACCAACAGATCCTAAGAAAGCAGACACAGATGATGATCAACTTATAGATGGTGATGAGTACTTCATTTATGGAACAAATGCAACTTGTAAAGACACAGACATAGATGGAATTCCAGATGGATATGAAGTTTTCAATCTAATGGATCCTTTAAACGAAACAGATGCAGAATTAGATTATGACAATGATCTATTAACTAATTTACAAGAGTACAAATTCGGAGGAAATGTGTACAGTAACGATTCAGACTCCGATGGATTATCGGACTCTGATGAATTATATATCTACTTTACAAAAATCAATAGGAATGATACTGATTTCGATGGTTTGATGGATTGGGATGAAATATTTATCTATTTTACAGATCCGAGAGATAGAGATACCGATGATGATAACTATAGTGATAGACTGGAAATATTAGAGGGATGGGATCCTTTAGATCCAGATGATCCAGTTCCCAGACCTTGGGTCAGTACATCCAGGCCAACTGTGCAAATTTCTATATCGATCTTTTCTATTCTAGTTATAATTCCTTTAATTCCTACTGCAATATACATTAAAAGAAAGAAGAAATGATTCTCAGGATGTAAGGTGTAATTTGAGATCCCCAGAAAAATCTTATTTTCTCTTTCTCATTTGATTTCGAATATCATTTATCCATAAGTCCAAATCTCTAACAATCCAAGCTGAAGAATCCGTTTCCCCTCTGTGATTAGTAAAAATTATTTTCAATAAATCTCTACTCTTGGTTTTTTTTAGATGCCATTTATTCATTTCAATATCAAGAATGCTATCAATTGGAATTCGATAAACGCGTTTAGGCCACCACATTTCAAAGTATAATTCTCTTGGAGTAAGAATTAAAACACCATTTCCTCTGACTTGTCGAAGCTTAAGTGATTCTTGCCCAAAGAAATTTGATCCCACAGATCTACGAATGATGTCTCTTCCTTCAAATTTTGCTAAGATGTTTTTACTTCTTTTTTTGAACATTGGTTATCCTCATAATTTATTATGCTTTTTGACAGAAAAGACTTACTAATGAATTTGTAAGCTTTTATGAGCTGTCTAATCTAAATTCCTAAATCTTAAGATGTAAAAAAAATGAAAAATAAACATCAAAGTATAAGCCTTTGATGCTTAATTCGATTTTGTGATTTGATTACTATTATATTCTTTAACTAATTTCTTTGGACCATAATAAATTGCGATAACAATAGCTAGTATCAGACTTATTGCGAATCCAATCAACATACCATATGTAGGTAACCAAAGATTATTTGGTAATTGACCATTGATTAAACCAAGTTGCCAATAAGGAATTAATGCTCCAGCGATATTTGCTGTCCAATGTAATAGTATAACAGCTAATACACTGCCACCTGTGTTATTATAGATCCAAGTATAGAATACTGATAAGACCATTTGTAGGAGAATAAATGCCCATATGGGAATAAATTGTTGTGTTGTTCCAGTTATGAAATGTAAAGGAAGATGCCAGACACCCCATATGAAACCAAGGATTAAACTAGCACCTAAACCTCCAAAACGTTTCTGTAGAGGATCTAAAGCATAACCTCGCCATCCGAATTCTTCTCCTAAAGGTCCGCCTACAAAAAATCCAATTAATACTACTCCTATTACTAAGCCCCAATTATAGTAACCTGTTTCTATTGAATAACCAAAGATGGGAATTATTATACCAAATGCTATACCAGCTAAAATTGGAAATAATAAAAAGATGGGGAGTAACCATTTTTTATTGAAGTCAGCTTTAATTCCTTTCTTTAATAAAGCAACTATACCCTTACCTCCTTGCGCAATACCTGTTACAATTAGTGCTGCAACTAAAGGACCAAAAATTGCGAATCCACTGAAGACTTGTGTACTCCAAGTAGGTAGTGCAATTATTCCGTATGAATTCAAAACATTTGGCAAGAATAATACCCAAGACCAAACGAAAGTAATTACAAAAAATAAAATTAGGAATAAATCACTTGATTTTTTCTCACTTTCAATTATGGTAATATTATTATTGTTTTCGTTTTTTATTTCTATATTCAAGTTAAATCATCTTGTTTTGCGATTTCTAACGCAAATTTTTTCACTAAATAAACAGTAATTGATTAATATATAAACACTGCTTTTATAGAAAGTAAGAATTTTTTAGAACTAATTTCTTAGAAATTAAGGTTTGAATAAAATGACTGAAAAAAAACACTTCTTTGGGGTAATTAAACCAACCAGAGATGATTTCATAACAAATCCCACAGAAAAAGATAATGAATTAATGAGTAAGCATTTCCTATATTTGAAAGATTTATTAGAGAAAGGCAAATTAGTTCTAGCTGGTCCGGTGTTAAATGAGAAGAAACCAATGGGTATTTTCATTTTTGAATGTGTTACATTGGAAGAAGCTGAGGAACTTCTAAAGAATGATCCTTCAGTTAAAGCAGGTATACAAATTGTCAAAAAACTAGAACCATTCAGACTCTCTCTTTACAAGAAAACAGATTGAAAATTTCTTGCTTTTATACTTTAACTTCAAAAATACTTTTTTAGGTGAAAGATAATTCATCAAGAAGAATTGTTAAACAGTATTTGCCGGTGAATGTTACTTGGTTGCTACGTGGTTAGGTATCTTTATGATTGCACTTCCTTTTATTGCTGCGATCCTAATGCTTCTTGTTTTGAAATGGAAAGCTGACACAACAGGTTTCATAATGTGGATAATTATGGTGATTCTTGCTGTTGCCTACTTTAAAACAAATACAGGAGTAGTATTTTTAGCATCTATTGCTGGTTTCATCAAATCCTATCCTATTGCTCTAATGGTTTGCACAAGTATTTTCATGATAACTTATATGCAAAAAACTGGTGCATTGCAAAGGATAATTGTAGCTTTTAAGACTCTTGGGGGAGAAGGAAAACAACCATTTCAAATAATGTTTATCAACATCGGTCTTGGGTGTTTTCTCGTTTCTATTGGTGCTACTCCTGTAACTATGTTGCCACCAATTATGATTGCTATTGGTTATTCTTCTCTTGCTGCAGTGGCTCTACCTGCAATCGGTTATGATCCTTTGACCACCTTTGCACTTTTAGCTATCCCCGCAGTTGTTTTTCAAAAAGTAATGTCAGGATTATTTGATTTGACTCCAATTTTCCCAACACTAGCTGAGAGTGGATACATTTTTTCCCTTTTCATGCCAATTGTAACCACAGGCATAGCACTTGGTATGATGTTTATTGCTGGAGGGAAGAAAATGCTCTTCAGAAAAGATTCACTTATTTTCGCAATCGTTGGTGGGATAACAGCCGGCGGAACTTCTGTGTTAGTAAATTTCATAGCAAAGCGTTTTCAAATTGATGGTTTAGTTCCATTAACAGGATTATTTGCTGGATTATTCACTTGTGTAGCAATGTTGCTTTTAGCAAAAATAATGAAATTGAAAATTTTTGATAGAAGCAATCTAACTGAAAAGGATCACAAAATAGAACAATCCATGCCACTTTGGAAAGCATTTATGCCATGGACAATTCTTGTTATTTTATGTGGAGTAACCAACTTAATACCACAAGTACACGATTTCCTTTTCAATACTCTCTCAATGCAAATACAAATTAGTGGGGCTGATCCAATTTCCTTGCAGGTCTTCTGGAATGCTTGGTTCTGGGTAATTCTAGCTACGGTTCTATCCATGCCTTTCTTAGGTGTTAAAGGGAAACTCAAAGATACTTTCTCTACATGGGGCAAACGAGCTATTAAACCAGTTTTTGCAGCTGCGATATTCTTCTCAGTTGCATTTGTAATGAATTATTCTGGAGCTACGGGTGAATTACTCGCAGATGGTTCTTGGGTAATCGCAGAAGAAAATAATATGATTAAGGTATTAGCAGATGCTAGTGAGAGTATTTTTGGTGATTATTACGCCTTAATTGTTCCTTTTGTTGGGTTATTAGGTGGTTTTGTTAGTGGGAGTGAAACTTCATCCATTGCTATGTTTACGGAATATCAATACAGAACAGGTATACGTCTTGGATTATCAGAAAATAGTATATTGATACTTGGGGCATCAAATGGTATTGGTGGAGGGCTTGCTAGTGTTCTAAGTCCAGCCAAGATACAGAATGCTACTGCTGTAATAGACAAACAAGGAATTGAAGGTGAAGTGATTAAGAAAACAGCTCCAATTGCTCTATTAATGGTGGTTTCAGTTTCACTCATTACACTTTGCTGGGCAAATCACTATCCGGCTTGGAAATGGGTTGTTGTCTTTGCAATTGGAATTGGTGCTGTTGCTGTTTTATTATTGTCGATTTTAGGAATCAGTAAATTACGAAACAGAAAAAAAGAACAAGTAAAAGTATCTGAAAAGGAGGAAAGGGAATGAGTTATCTCGAAATCTTAGCTTACATTTCAGTTGGAATAATTACCTTCAGTTGGATTCTTGTTCTGATATTTGATATTGGAAAGAAAGTCATTGACAAAAAGGCAGACATACCAATCATAGAAGAAAATTCGGAGAGTGAAATTATTTGAATGAAATTGCAACGCTCGTTACAACAACTATTGGGTTAGCAATCATTTTGTTAGTTTGCATTTTTCTCCTTGGATTTATAATTGCAGATCTATTAAAAAATTTCAAATTCAAAAGCCTAAGAGGGTCTGGAAAAAAATTAGTTAGTTATTTCAGTAAAAAAGATAAAGAATTAGATTAGATGATAAATTCTTGGAGATTCTAGTATGAAAAAGAGAATGCAATCTTTTGCGAAATGGAGTGAAGCAAGTACTTTTCAAAGAATCACTTTCATTACCATTATTGTTTCAATCCAAATCCTCTTTGTTATTACAATTCTCTATTATCATTACTTCATAAATCCTAATTCGAGTTACAATAACGATTCTTGGACAGAGTTAACTCTTGATGCAGACAGGTTGCCAAATGGTGATACTCTTGTGACTAGTTCTCCCATAACGGTTACAGGTGATATCGCAAGGAATCCAAAAACAGCTTCAATTTACTCAGAAATGAATCAGATATATCTTTTGGATCCAAATGGAACTATTAAATGGCGACAGACGGGATTATCTTTTCCACATGAAGTTGAGTACGTTCAGTATCAAGGGAATTATTACTATTTTATTGCTGATACGAATAATAATTCAGCTAAAATGTTCGATTCCGATTTCAACATGATTTGGGAATTTCGACCAGATCTTATTAATTGGACTGAGATTAATCCAGCTTGGGGACCAGATTCCTATTATAATAATCCAATAGAATATGGCTGGACTCATTTAAACGATGTTGATTTTATAGTTGGTTCAGAACATAATACAACCTACGATTCCCTACTCATATCAATTAACAGGTTTGATTTGGTTCTTCTTTTGAATTTTACTGCTGAATTTGATGAACATCTCTCGGGTGACGATTTTGGCTCAGCTGAGAATATTTATTGGTGGTATGGTCCCGGGGAAATTCATCTTCAACATAATCCTGACATGTTGCCTAATGGCAATATTGTAATCTGTGATAGTTATGCGGGAAGAGTTATTGAAGTGAATAAAACCTCTAAGGAAATTGTCCATACTATTAGTTCAGCTGGTGGTAAATCGTTTGTTATTGTAAAAGATGCGGATTACAATCCTATAAACGACTATTATCTTATTACTGATTCTGGAAATAATCGTATAGTCATTATTGATAATAATGGAGAGTTACTTTGGGAATGGAAAAAGGATTTAGCAATTCCTTATGAAGCAGATTGGTTAGAAAATGGAAATATTCTAATCTCAGGAGCTACTTCAGGAGTAATACAAGAAATCTCATTTCCTGATGCAAAAGTTGTATGGTCTTATTATGCAAATTCCGGGAAGGATTTCTATATTATCACTACTAGAACAGTTTGTATTTTCATACTAATTATATCAAGTTTAACTTTTACAAATAGATTATTGATTGTATTAAAGCTAAGAAAAACTAAAGAAACATTTAGCAAATGGCAATGGGTCAGATTAAGCTTGTCTATTATCTTGTTTTTCGCATTTCTTTTTCTATGCATCTTTGCGAGAAGAATTGTATATAGCGTAACTTTTATTGTACTAGTAACATTGCAACGAAGACGGGGAATAACCTAGAGAAGATAATAAAAAGGAAAAAATTAGGATTGAAACAAAAATTACCATTTCTCGGTAATTTCTTTCAACCACAATTCTGAGGCAATTTCTGTTGCGGCTCGATATGATTCCTCATCATTTATTTTGCCTGCCTCTATTCCAGCATAGATTTGTTGAGTTATTGTAAAGATTGTTTTTAGAACGATATCCATTTGTCTTGGGATATCTTCACTAGTTAAGAGAGTTTCCAAGTTTTCTAGTATGCCTGTATTGAATTCATTGGCAGCTTTAAATCGTTTATCTAATAATGCTGTTAGCGAGTTTTGTGTTAATTCTACTATTTGTACGAAATTCTTTTGTTTATCTCTTGGGAATTGCTTGACAAGTTTCTCAATAGATTCAATCTCGGTAATCTCATAGAGAGGGTCAATTGCTGGTTGAGTTTCTGTAACAGGTTCGACTACTGGTTGTGTTTCAGTAATTGGTTTTTCATCAACAGGAGGATAAGCTTCAGTAGCTTGTGCTAAATAATCCACTGGTTCTTCTTGAGTTACTTGTTCTTGTTGATAGAAATCTGTAGATTGTGGTGTTAGTTCAATTGTTTCGAATCTCTCATCTTCACAATCGTCTATCAGTTCCATGCTATCTGTAAGACCGAAGTGTATTTGGACAAGAATGTTTGCTCCTCTAAAAGTGTCTTGAGTAATGAGTAAATCCTCTTGTTTCAAAATGTGATCATAGTCATACTCGAATGCTTGAGTGAATTCGATGAGTTTCTCTTTGTGAATTGGCTTAATTGAATTTAACATTAAAACAGCATCACCATGATTACCTGGACAAATAAGCACTTTCTTTTCTCCAATATCTACAGTTTGGAGTTTCATCTTGGATTTTTCACCAGTGATTTCCTCCAAGACTCCTCTAATACCGGCCATAGCTCCACCGAAAAGCATGTCACCTTTCACTTCTTCAGGTTTATTCATCATGTAAACACAAGGTAAACCATTAAGAATGTAAGCTACAGTAACAATTTCATTTTTCCAACCTATGTTTACTACTTGCTTCCTTACAACAACACTAAACAAAATCACAATTAAGATTACTAGAGCGCCACCTGCTGAAACATAAATTATATTGTTACCTTGCAGGATCCAAGGCAGGACTTCATGAGCCTTTAAATCAATATTAAATATTTGACTATGCTCATTTCCTGCATGATCTGAAACAACTACTCTGACTGAGTAAAGGTCATATGGTACGTCTGTTAAATTCAAGGTGATACTAAACACACCAAATAGTGGGTTACTATCATTTGAGGTTAAAATGAATGTTTCATCATAGGTATTGCTTGTTATGTAAACAGTTACGGTATTAATTCTAGAATTATCACTAACGATTGCTTCAATCGTGATATTTGTCGTACCACTACCAAGCTCAACATCTATTCTACCGGAAGAACCATCACCTAATGATTGACCATTAATTGTGACAAATTCAATTACCGGATTGATACTGTCAATGTAAAAGGTTCGTGCCAAAGTATTATCTCTATCAAAAATATCAACAAGAACGATGTTTAAGGAATGAGCTCCTGGGTCTGTTAAATAATGTGAATCATTTACACTGATTGGAATAACAAATGGATTAAATTGTATGTTACTTGAGTAATCAAACTCAATTGGACGACTACCATCAATATAAACGAATACACTTTTCACACCATTTCTTGCATTTGTAATAGAAATATCAAATTGGAAGGTTCCATTTTGATGATAGAATGGTAAAGGTAAATCAATTGAGAATTCAGGGAGGAGGAGAAATACTTGGATGTGAATAGTATCATTGGCAAAATTGTTTGCCATATCAATAACGTCAATAGTAATTGTTTGATAACCATAATTTGAAGGAAGATGGAGATATTGTGAACTCTGGAAGTAATCCCAAGAAGTGATTTCTACGCCATCTAATTTTACTATGTATTTTACAATACTACTCCCAATATCCGAACTCGTCCATTCAAGATATA
>DAOVPS010000059.1:0-15406 GCA_030629105.1 Candidatus Heimdallarchaeota archaeon | reverse complement strand
TTCATCCCCTACTTTGAAATCGCAGACTCGAGATTTCCCAAATTTTGTATTAACTGTTCTTGGGTCACTCTTTGCTATAACACGAACACGAATATTTATTCCCGGTTGCTTAACAGGTGTTAGATCCTTCACTTTTACAAATGTCATTTATTACCCTCTTAAGATTGATTTTTGACTCTTTAAACTAAAGATAGTTTATTGTTTGACTATCCTTTATTAGAAATTTTCTGAAAAAAGCTGTATTTTCATTGTAAATTTACAGAAATAATAAGACTAACTCTCTTTAGAAATCAGTCGCAATTTTTAATTAACATGAAAAATTAACTTCTTGAGGAGATGTAAACGATGGTAGAGAAAAACGAACAAGAAGAGAATGAGTACACTGCAATTTGGGTTGGAGATTTTTCAGAAATAATCTCAGATGCAATAGATATGAAAAAGCAATCACAAGTAAATGGGTTCGATCTGTCTGTGAAGGAAATTTTAACTTTCAAGGGAGATGGGGCGATTGATTTTGATAACTCAAAGAGAGTGCTTCCAGAGTATGAACCTGTGGAACTCATTAATGGTGAATATTGGGATTTGAAATCAGGTTATTATGTTATTCGTTATAATGAGGTTGTTAGTGTTCCATTGAATGCTGTAGGAATTTTGCAACCAAGAAGCACCCTATTACGAATGGGTGGAACTATGATTGGAGCTTATTGGGATTCTGGGTATTCCGGAAGAGGTCAAGGGATGATGGTTGTAGGTCATCCAATGAAAGTCTACA
This sequence comes from Candidatus Heimdallarchaeota archaeon, assembly GCA_030629105.1. Taxonomy (GTDB): domain Archaea; phylum Asgardarchaeota; class Heimdallarchaeia; order JABLTI01; family JABLTI01; genus JABLTI01. Next base: position 14,634 of record DAOVPS010000059.1, on the reverse strand, counting down.
AAAATGCTCGAGTTGCTCAAATAGTTTTCATTCTAACCAAGAAAATGAAAAAAGGTTACGAAGGGAAATACCAAAATGAAGCTAAGTGATTAATGTAAAATCAACTTATCTTTTTTTCTTTTTCTTCAAAAAAAAATCTTAAAGAGTTCCTCGATACGTACCAATGCTTTCTTTGCTGGTGGAACAGCAAGCCCAGCTCTTTTTGCTGCCTGTCCTTTAAATTTCATTGCCATGGTAAAATTAGTCGAACGTGCTATCAATAAGCTGCCTTGTTCAGTTCTAATATTCATATGTCTGAATTTATCTTCACCTTCAATACTTTGAAGAGCTAACAACGAGCTAATGCTTTTAATTGTGTCAATCAATAAAGCAGCAGTTCCTTCAACATTAATTGATCCTTTATGCTCATGAACACTACAACAAGGTAATCCTTCCTCTGTTGTAAGAACAATATCTGAAGCGCCTGCTCTTTCCATGAGTTTTCTCAGGATTTTTTCAGCCGTTACATTTATTGATTCTTCTTCTTCCATAATTAAACCTCAATCATAAAGGATGGTAAACGTAATTTCCATTTTTTGAATTTTTCTGACAATTCCAATTAGAAAGAATGCACTATCCTATAAAGATTTAATGATTCTAACAACGGATTCTTTGTCTATGTTTTTTTCAATATGGTTATAATTTGATGCAGCGATTAAAATAGTAAAGGATATGCTAATTCATGGAGAATCTCATATTTCTTTGGATCAAAGTCTACATCATCTAGCAATTCATTGAGATAATTGAATTCATATTCATTTAATGCTACCGGGAAGATTTTTTTATCAATTTCTTCCTTTGTAACTTCGAGGAATCTAACAAGTAATGGACCTAAGTAACCAGTTTCGACATAGATCTGAACGATCCAATGGAAGAATTTCATGAGTTCCTTTATGGTTGTATTCGGAATAGCATCTGCGATTATACTATAAGAAGTCATTAGTGCTGCTCTTCTTGTTAAGTAATCTTTGGATTTCCCAACTTCTATTAAAGACGAAAGCAAGTTTAGGTTTGCCCAACTAGATAACGCCATTATTACTGCATATTGGAGATCAGCTTTGCTTTTCTTCAATATGTTTAATAAAATTGCCATAGTATCATCATGACCTATTTTTCCTAAAGATTCAATTAAAGCTAATTTCATAGCAAGAGCTGCTTCAGGTAATTCTGCATGAAGCATCTTGACAATTTGTTTGTTTGGTTTCTTTTCATAAACTTGTGCAATAGCCATAGCACAAGCATTTCTAACATTCCAAGAAGGATCATCTAGTCCATCAATTAATCTCTCAATGGAGTCTTGTTTTCCAACTTCTAAGAGAGTAAGTGCTCCTTTCACTCTATCAATTTCTTTTTCAGAAACAAGTCGTCGTTTTGCGATTCCTCTTTGAAATGCTCTTCTTATAAACGCCATTCTTATGCACCTTCTTGTTGAGTAACGATTTCATCTATTAGTACTCTAACAGATGCAAGCTTTGATTGACTCATTTTCTTCAAATGACTATAGTCAACTTTCTTCCTTATTTTCGATGTTCCATACAAGACTTCAGAAGCTCTGCCAGTTTCTTCATCAATCCCAACTTCTTGCTTTTGAGCTGCGACAAAATCGAGTAATTCCTTAGAAATATCAATTGCTCGAGAGTAAATTGGCAAATCCCACGGTGATATTGGATCCTCCTCTAGTTTTCCAACAGCGAGAAGAGTCCCAACGATCATTCGATCCAATTTCTTAAACATAATAATATCTGGGAATCCTGGGGTAGGCATGAGAAATTCTTTTCGGTAAAGTAAGCTATGATTGTGAAGTATAAGGAGTTGTTCTAAATTAATTGATTCATCATCAATTTCGAAAACGTAAATTGGTTTTGCATCCACTTTCACGTAACCATAAAATTGAAACGCAGAACTTCCTTCAAACCATTGACCAACGTTTACACATTGATGCTTGTTTAAGAATTTAATATAATCATCAAGCTGATCCCAAACACCTTCGTAGATATTCCAAGTTTTTCTCCAGTAGCCACTAGTATCTGCATGCCAGTAAACACTGGTAGCTTGGGCACCTTCGCGAACATCCTTTAAAATGCGTCGAACTTGAGCTCCTCCACCAAGTTTGATTAGAAGATCCAAATCACTTTGCATTTCTAATGTTTGCTTAATAATTTCCCTTGGTTGATCACTTAACTCTTCAAATGCTCGAGTAAGAATCTCGTAGGATAGTTTATTCATGGGTGGACCATAAATAGGCTTGAGTAATTTGGGAACGCTATTAAAGGAGTATTCACTTTTCTCTAAGATTTGTTCGCCAACCTTCATATGGATAAAGTTAGCAAAAGCTTCTGAAAGAATACCGGTAAGATTCTTTTTCTTAATCAATTCAGCTCTTCTTTTCAGGTAAGTAATAATTTCAAGCATAAAATTTTGGAATAAAGAATCCTTTCTAGATGTTTCAGGTGGAATGTAGAAATCTTGCACTCCAAATGTTGTAAGTAATCTGATAACAGCAACCATATCTTGGAAATACGGTAATCCCCAAGGAATTTGTCTATCCTCTTTCAAGCCATACGCATTATTTATAATAAGTTCCCGAATAATCAAATCCATTCGATAGATTTGTGTCTGAATCTCGCTATCATTAGAAGCACTCTTCTCAGCAAAATATGCATGAGCAAAAGCATGGATAAACATCATTCTTAGAGTAAAATCTCTCTCAGGATTATCCTCAAGTTCAAATGGTAAACTCATATAGATCATAGTGGGTAAGCTTGGAAAAATAGAGATACACTCATCTGGTAAATAGTTTCTATTTCGAGCTTTTCTCAAATTTTCTATTTGTTCTTGTGAAAGAACTGCAAACGGACTACCACCTAGTTCCATAACTTGATATAAACTGGTATGTAATTCAGGATCAATAAAGAGCAAAACTTTGTAATCCTCTGGAGTATCTCCTACAAATTCTTCAAAGTCTTTTCTTGCTTGCTTATAGATTTCAACTACTCGTGGATTGTCCAAGTCTCAAACTCTCCGTTACAATGGTTTTAGCAAGAACATCCATTCTTGATGGATCAATGACTACTGGATAAGTAATTCCTCTAAGAGTTCTTTTTGTATCTTGCCAAATATCAGTCAGCTTCATTCGTTCTGAACCAATTAAAAAGTAGGACACTTTCCAAGTTCTACTTTGGTCTCTCACAACATCTCGTAACAAACTGTTAATTTCAATATAGCAATTCCTTGTTACAGGATCAATTCCTTCTCGTTCTTCTTCAAAGTATTTTATCAAACTCCTGGAAGGAGTAGGATTATACCCAGGAATTAATTCATTTGGTCGTCCATCTGTTACGATTATCAGATGTATGTCTCTGTTTTGAGTGTTCTTTTTCACTTTCGCATGTCCAATTGCTGCACGAACAGAAGCACTCATTGGAGTTCTTCCTTTCGCAACTGCTGTTAATAGAAATCTCTCTAACTCATTATCAGAAGATACAATGCGTCGACTCTTCGATATAGGGACAACTGCAGTTCTGAAAGCTTTCTGATTTGTCCTTCTTGATCTTCCTTGTCTCTTAAAGTAGTAGAAGATAGCTAATGAGGTAAGTAAAGCACCTTCTAATCTTGAGAAATGTGTACCTTGTACTACATTTCGCATAGATTGAGAAATATCTGTAATCATGTAGATTTGGGCATTTCGATCTTTCTTCATAACAACAATATCATCAACATCAATTGATTTGGGTGGAATTGTTTGCGAGGTTAAAATCGAATGCTCGAATGTTTTCTTTTTGTGAACCTTACCCCTTGGTCTTACAATTGTATCTGTAACAGGTTTTGCTGGCATTTGTCTTGCCAACCAATTTCCTAATTGATTTCCAAGGAATTCCATAACTTCTTCTCTTTTGATTCTCAATTTGTGTCCAAAACGATCAGTTATTTCGATGTCTGTAAGCTCTTCTAATGTTCGCAAAGATTCTGTTAAGTGTTTTTTGTACTCTGCTGTTCCTTCAAACCCTTTCAGATGTTTTTGAATGAAATCTTCGATTTCTTCTTTAGTTTGTAATTCTCCCATGTTAACTTGGAGAAGAGCATCTGGTAAAGCATTATTACCAATGTATTCCAGAATTTCTAATTCTCGAACAAGATCCTCCTCTTCTAAAGGAGTCAATGGAGTAACTAGTAATCTTCTTCGAATATTTTTAACAGCAACAGCGTTTTCTAAAGATATACCTAACACTAGAGCTTCTCGAGAGCTTTGACCTTTTCTAGGGTCTCTCCATTTTTGTAAAACACTTGCAGCATCGGCAAAATCAAATACAAAATCAGGATCACGCCAGATTGCCAGTGGATCTGTAAATCTTTCACGACTGATTGTGTGTATTCTATGAGGCATAGTTTATGCTCTCCTTTCTTTTCATTGCCTTTATTTTTTGTAAATTGTTAATCAATCTAAATGTGATCGACTAATAGCAACTGTTCATAACTTGGTTTAAGTTGCTCAATGACTGAGTCTTGAATCTTCTTTGATTGTTTGCTCATGCCTTCATAAACAATGATGATTTGTTTTAATTCATCATCTGTAAGAGCTTTCATCTTATCAATGTCTTCTGAAATGGAATCCACTGTTGTAAGCTCTCCTTCGGATTTGATTTCTCTTCTAAGCATTGTTTTCACTTCTTGAATTGCGTCATTGATGAGATTTCTTGGAATGTCAAATAATTCAACAATTCTTTTTGCATCATCCAATGTTAGTAAAGCAACGTCATCTCCTTCGTAGAATTCATCTTTTCGAAGAACTGTTTCCCCTATTAAGCTGTATAATGTACGTAAATCAACATGTGGAGTTCTTTCTGGATCGTGGATGTCAATTAGTGCTTTGAAGAACATATCTCGAGTAATTTTCTTTCGGGCATATGCTTCTGTTTCACCAGCTTTTAATGCTCCTGGAATAGATAAATCAGCCATTAGACCAATAAATTGGATAGCTAATTTGCTTACGCCTTTCTTTCCAAAAGCTTTTACTTTCTCGAGTAATTCAAGGAGTGCTGGATTAGCAGTCATGTTGTTGAGATTCAAAGTTAAGTGTTCTTTAAACATGTCTTCGACGATAGTTATTCTTTCGAGTTTTGTTCTTGCAGGCCATAAAACTTCAGGAATACGATTAATGATAGGCTGAGCTTCTTCACCAAATACACTGAGAGGAGCATTGGATGTGAAAATCATTGCACCATCAATAAAAGCAGGACGACCTTGAATGCTATACTTGATTCCACTTGGATCTTCTAAGAAACCCATCAAGGCTTCTAAAAAGTTAAGAGGTAATCTTTGAATTTCGTTAACAACAACAAAACCTTGAGACAAGATACCAACTTTGTGTGCCATAGGAGAAAATGTTGTTGATGTTTCTCCACCAAATAATTGCTCTAGATTTTCTACACCTGCTAAAAGCATGTATAAACCTTCAGGATCATTACGTGGGTCAATTTGAGCAACATTCACTACAGTCTTATCAACTTTCACTGCACTTAGAGATTTTATCATTAAATCGGGTTCTATTGAAATGACATCAGATATCCTATCCATATTAACATCTTTTGTTGTCACTTTTTTAATCGAATCCTGTATGTTCATTTTGCAGAAAGGACATAAGCTTTTCAAAACCTCAGCAGATGATTCTTTATCTATTTTGTAAGTTCCAATTACATGAATTAGATAACCAGCATCTTCATTGAATGGACAACCACTAATGTGATATTTTCTTTCATTGATTGCCTTTGTGAGATGTTTCAACAGTACTCTAGCAAAGAGTGTTTTCGCTTCCCCGGTAGGTCCTATTAGCAAAACTTTGCCTGAAACTGCAATTTTATCCATAACAATGCCTTTTGAATGTTCATTACCTCGAACAGAAGGATCATCATTGATCTCTTTCCTAAGTTTTGGATCATTCAATAGTCTACGAACAGAACATCCTTCATATCCGGATTTTTTTAAAGATGCTATTGTTTGTGCCATTTTTCATTCTTCCACAATTTTTTGTTTTTAATTTTTCTTTGTTTTTTTGATATTACTGCTTTTCTTAGTTTTAGTTAGGGTTGCTTTCTTTCTGAGTACTTTGGGCTTGATCCCAAGCACTTCAATATAATCATCCAACCATTTGAAGCAAGCAAGAATATCATCTTTTTTGTTTTCTCGAATTTCTAAAACATTCCAAAGTCGATCAGTAAGTCTGATCAAGGAAAATGCTTCAATAATTTCTGAAGATGTTAAGGCAATAGCTTTATCAGCATTATGACTTGCTACTACTACTGGGATGTTGACTGATACGTCATTCCAAACAAACATCTCCCAGAGATATTCCTTAATCTTAGACAATTCTGTCATTTTAGATGAATTTACAATAAAGACAGTACCATCTGTCTTCTTGAGGGTAGCTTCTCTTATTACACTGTCAAAATCTGGTTCTTCAATGCTGAAGGTATATTTGGGTGTTTTGTCTTTTGGGTCTTCTACCGACTCTTTAATCACATCAATAATGTAATCTCTTGTTTCATTCTTCTCTCCGATAAAGAGAATGTGTTTTGGTGGTTTTTGTTTTTTGAACATCAGTGTTCCACCCTTTATTGTTATAAATTAGTCATTTTGACATGGATTTTAGTTTAAAACCCTATTTGAAATTCAAGTTACGTTTTGTGTGAGCTTTATGCTAATAAATTATTTCGTTATTCTTTTTTTTAATAAATTGGATACAAAAATGCAAAAAAAATAGAATTTATACTTATCAGAACAAGAAAATACGTTCAAAAAGCTTCTTGGTTAAATTATGGTTGTAGGACAAGTTTCCGGAGAAGATTTCAATGAGTGTCGTAAAAGAACAAGTAGAATTAGAGAATAAACCAGAAATCGATGAAGAATTGGAATATGTTCCATTAAGGACAGATTTTACTCTACCTCGGAAAATAAAAGTTACAAAGCTAATAATTTCTTTAGTGATTAATTTTCTAATTGGTGGTCTTTCATTTTCGATGGCTATTGTTTGGTTTGTTAATCCTCCGGAAGTGACTATCTTCTATAGAGTATTTGCTAGTTTTCTGCTTATATTTGGAGGAATATTAGTAATTCAATTTCCAATATCTCTTGCACGAACTTTCAATACTCGTTTAATCTTGGATAAGAAATCAATCAGCTATAGGAACTCATTTTTCTGGAATAAAGTTTCCTGGCTAGATGTACAAGATATTTTGATCCAACAAAAGATGACAAAAGATCTTGCCGAGAATGAATTAGTTGGTATAGGAATAGTTCGTTTTAGAACGGTAACAAAAGGACATATCTTCATTGGCGACACTTATCCTGTACTAGATGCAGAAGAAATAATTCAGTCAATTAAAGAAGCATTTGAATTAGCATTAGAAGAAACTGATTACAAGTTGAAAATAAGTTTTGAAAGGCCTACTATGAAAACAAGGTATATCTATTTTCTGAAAGAACTAAAGGAATAGCTTGCTACGAAAAAAGAATTTTATGAAGCAATCATTACAAAACAATGATGCTTCATTCAGTTTTTGTTCTGATTATTTATTTTTTGCTTCCTGTTTCATGCGTGACTGGGCTATGAGTTCAAAACCCATTGCATTACACATTACAGGATTATCTGGTACGACAACTTCTTCAGGTGATTTAACGATATTCTCTTTCCACATCATTTCCTTCAATGTGTCACCAAAAACATACGCACCACCACCGGTTAGAATTACACGTTCGATCCATGCATCGGGTGGTAAAGTTCCGAGTAATCTGGAAGTTTCATCAATAATTATCTCTGAAATGCTTTGGGTATAATATTCCTTCACTTCTGAAACATCATATTGTTGTCCGCCAACCATGACAGCTTTGAGATTCTTTTCAATTGTCTTCATAAGATCAAATGGTCTGATGATTTTTCCTGTTTTCTCTTGTAGGGTTCTAGCCATTCTTGTAGTTAGAGTATCAACTGCTTCTTCTAAACTACCACTAGCTGTACGCATTAAGCGTCCTTGATAAACAGTTAAAATATCTGTAGAACCATGACCAATGTCAACAATAATAGCATCAACTGCACGGCTTTCTCCTGAGGTCTTCAAGATCTGATAATAAGAACCATAAGGTTCTGGAAGCACTAAGCATTTTTGAACATTAATGTTATAACTGTGAGTTTCACCTGTGGCATCATTTCTAACATTCAATTCCATTTCTTCAGAGAGTCCTTTTGATAAAGTTGACATCTCATCTTGTGAAGTTGCTACTGGAACACCTGTGGCAATTAGAATTTGTTCGCCGTCACCTTTAATGAATAATGACAAAGCTGCTTTTATTGCCATAACTGCATCCTTAATGCTTTTCATTTTCCCTTCAGAAGCGAGTGCGCGTTTAATTTCGCTCTGTAATCGAGCTAATTCTCCTACAAAAAATGTTTGCCCACCTTCTTCTAACACAAGATTATTTTCTAATGACTTGTCTAAAGTCATCCCGGTCCATCCTGGATTTGGGTCCCCAATAATTGATGGGATTCTTTTCAAATCGCTTCCATTGTTGGACGAGATCTTTATGGTACTTGTTCCAAGGTCTATTCCGACACTTCTTAAGACTTTTTTAGACACTGTATATACCTTCTGTTTTCCTAAAAATCAATAATAGATAGCACATAAAAACTTCTCGCTTTAAGTATTAGCTCAAGTTTTTACTTACCAATCTTAATTTTTATTATTGTTACTTAGGTTTCGTATGTTCTCATATAAAAAAATTATTTGTATCTACTAAGAATTTAGAAATTTACTATATTAAGGCATCAATTGCCGTATAAGAAATCTATTTATTGAAATTTCTACTGTGGTTTCCTTACTCCAAAAGTTATAACTCGTAACTTTTACACAACAAATTGAGTGAGAGAATATTGACAAAAGAACTCTTCGAACACATAGCAATCCTTTCTGCGTACATTGCAAAAGAAATTTCAGAAGAACAAGGTATTGGAAACTTTTGCAAAACCCCTTGTGATCTAGCAGTCATCTCTCATAATAAGCGATATGCGAAGAAAGAATTATTTGGAAAAATGCTCTTTCAATTAGCTGAATACGGTTATTTTGAACGAAGAGGTGGAGTTTTCGTTTTAGCTGATAAATGGAGACGAGTTTTGCCTGCAAAAGCCACTTCTCGAGATTATATTCGAGAACATGGTGCAAACCAACTTTATTTGTTCCAAGAGTATCTAGCCAAATATTTTCTTGAAATAATACGCAATGAAACTGAGAAGATAGATTTAGTAAAATTACTTTATTTTATTGATACTATTGATGGGTCTCGAAGTTTACATTCCCTTCGTTCTGAAGCAATATCACAACTAGAATTTAATGGTACTCCAAAGAAAATTCTTGATATCAACTTCGGATTGGGTTATAGTGCAATACAGCTGGCATCTGTTTTTCAAGACAGTGAAGTTTGTTCTTTACAACTAAATACTCTACTTAAAGAACCATACGAATATACGATTAAAAGTTATGAGAAAAGTAACTTAGAAAGCAGCATAGTGTATCCATCGGAAATGCTGAATAATATAATCAAAGATAAAGTTGATTTGATTTTCGGTTTTAATCCACTGGGTTTCTCAATGCCAAATTTAGAACGAGTTCTCAATATAGCAAGCCAAGTTTCAAAAGATGGAACTAAATTACTTCTCTATGTGCCTTATACGGATGAACCACGAAACACTCTCATTTCAGAATGGTTAGGATTGTGCATTGATGGAATAAATGAATATGCTAATTTTGATACCATTAGAGCAGCATTAACCAAATATAACTTTGAATTAACAAAGAAAAGCTTGAATTCAAGATATATTATTAGTTACTATTCAAAGACTTAGTAGTTTTTTCCACAGCTTCCACAACTTTAATTATTATTAGGATTTTTTTTAAATTATCATTTGTTAAAACTAGGTTCAAGGAAATGTCCAGTCAGGCTTTTCAGTACTTTGTTTTTCTCATGGATTTTGACGATGAAAAACAACAGGTTGATATGCTGCTTCTACCAGCAAAAGCAAAGGCATTACGCATGAAGCCTTTAGAACGGGCTAAGCTGCAATTCACAGTTGAAAGTGGAAGATTACGCCCATACAAATATGTTGTACTTAGCGCTACTGGTAGTGAATACAAACGTCCAGATGATATTACACAAGTTTTACGAAAAGCTAAAGGAATTATCATACCAAATGATGACCAGCCAAAAAATTACAAGTTATTTTTGGAATACTTTAAATCATTCAATATTAACGAACCAACTTTTAGAAGAATTTGTCGATTGTGTATGATTGATAAAAAAAATGTTACAATTCTAACTGAAGACAGGGAATTCTTAGTATCAGGAAGAAAAGCCTGTCAACAATGTGCTCGAGATGAATTAGATAAAGAAATAAATTCGAGGGAAATAAAACTCGCAACATCTGGGAAAAGACATTTCTATCGAATTTTGAATAAAATCAAAAATGTAGATAATGTCTTGGAAGCTTTTGAATATGATTTCAGACCAACAAGAAACCCAGAACTAACGTTATATGATACTATAGGAGATATAGATGATTTATCTGATTCAAAACCAATTGATAATTTACCAATATCTGGGAGAACGAAGCAGATACTGAAAAGCAACGGAATCAAAAAATTATTGCCGATTCAAGTTAAAGCTATTAATGCTGGTTTATTCCAAAATGAAGATTTTTTAGTTGTTGCTGGAACTAGCAGTGGGAAAACACTAATTGGAGAATTAGTTGGAATTACAAAAGCGTTAAAAGGACAAAAAATGATTTACTTAAGTCCACTTGTCGCCTTAACAAATCAGAAGTATGAAGATTTCAAGGCAAAGTATTCAAAAGAAGGATTAAGAACAGCAATACGTGTTGGGATGAGCAAGATAGATGTCGGGAATGAAGCACGATACATTATAGATACTGGGTATAGAAATGCAGACATTATTACTGCTACCTATGAAGCCTTTGACTTGTTATTAAGAAACAATAAAGCTGAGGATTTAGGAAACATTGGAACTGTTATCATTGATGAAATTCAAATGATTAGTAATGAATCAAGAGGACCAGAAATCGATGGTATAGTTGCTCGAGTCAAAGCATTATTTCCAAATGCTCAGATTCTCGGTTTATCAGCAACAATAGGTAATCCAGAAGAACTAGCAAGAGATCTTGGATTACAACCTCTCTTGCACGAAGAAAGACCTATTCCATTGGAACGACATGTTGTTATAGCAAAGGATCAAGACGAAAAAGAAATCTATTTGAGAGATTTAATACGGGCGGAATATAATAAAAAATCAACTTATGGTTATTTTGGACAAACAATTGTGTTTACAAATTCCAGAAAACATTGTTATGAATTAGCAATTAAACTGAGTAAAGGCGGTTTAAAATCTGTCGTTTATCATTCAGGGTTAACATTCCGTGAAAGAAAGAAGGCAGAATTTGGATTTGCAAATGGTAAATATGCTGCAATAATAACAACTGCTGCTCTAGGTGCAGGTGTAGATTTTCCAGCAAGTCAAGTCATATTTGAATCCCTCGCTATGGGGATTTTCTGGGTATCAGTAGCTGAATTTCATCAAATGGCTGGAAGAGCAGGGAGATTAGGGTATCATGATAGTGGCAAGGTTGTTCTTCTAGTTCAACCAAATAAGAAATACCACAGCGCGATGGAAAATACCGAGGAATCAATTGCTTTTGAGCTTCTCTCAGAAGAAATAGAACCAGTTGAACCTCTCATGGAAGGAGAAAATCAGTTAGAACAAGTTTTAGCATCGATTGTAGCAATGGGAGAGCCAACCCTCCAAGAAATGATAGATGTCTTTCAGAATTTCCTTGGTCCAGCAGACACTTTAAAGGAATCCCTTAGAGTGTTGAAAGAATTAGAAATGATTAACATTTACAAAGAAGGACCAAGGTCAACAAACTTAGGAAAAGCAACCTCAAGATCATTTTTAGCTCCAACAGAATCTGGGGAGATAAAAAAGAAGCTGCAACTTCTAAGTCCATTGGAAATTGCTATTGGTTTAGAACCTTTTACTTCTGTATATCTTAACTCTAAAATTCAAGCTGAAATTGAGAAAGCAATAAAAAGTCGCTATATTGGTTCGAATCTCTTTTCTGGTTCAGTTTTGGAATTTATGGAATCAGCTCTAGAAAAACGAAGCAATCTTCCAAAGTTAATTGTAGATTCAATGGGAAAATGGAATAAGGATATTTTTAATTGTAAATGCACAGAGAATCCTTGGTGTGGATGTGGAGAGCGTGCAATATCAAGAATCATTGTTGAATCAAGATTGGAAAATAAGAATCTATTAAAAATAACGACTGATCTTTCTGTTAACTACTTGCTTTATGCTTATCCCGGAGATATCTATAGATGGTTTGATACACTCATACATCATCTTCGTGCTGTTGCAAAACTAGCACTTGTTTTTGATGAAAGAAATACAATGAAACTCGCATTAAATACAATTAAAATGATAGAAAAGCCTTGGATTCTTAAGAGTATCAAACGAAAAAACAAAAAGAAGTCAGAATAATTACTCTTATAAGTTTAAGAAAGAAAAATTAATTAAGTTCTAATTTGCAGTCTGGATAAAATCAATTGAGTTAATTATTGAGGAATGATTAGGTTGGCAGTTTTAGAAGCCGGTGTTATGTTTAGTGGAATCCCTATAGTGAAGATAAATTACCATGATGATAAAGCAACTGATTCTTTATTAACTGCTGGTTTATTAGAAGCAATACAAGCATTTGCTGTCGAAATCTTCAATGATGAAACTGAAATCTTTAAAATGAAAAGATATAGTATCTTTCTTCACAAAAACACACTAAAAAACAATCAAGTAGTAACTGTTTATTCTATTTGTGATAGTGTTGATAGACCTGGAACAATAAAAGTCTTGATGCATTCAATTGCTAATGCTTTTCACGAAACATTTGACAATGTAAACCTGGGATGTCTAAATGAATACGAAGATTTCAAAGATATTATTACAAAGAAATTGGGTGATCTTATTTATCGTCCCGAAGATAGACTGAGAAAGGTATTTTTGTAATTTAATTTACACAATTAAAATATTATAATAGAGAAATCCATATTAGATGGGTTTTCATAGATTTTTATGATGAACATATAGAAAGAAAATTAAAGTAGATAAAATAGCGAAACGATTGAGGATGAAAAATGGAAAAAGAAACAAAACACTCACATATGGAAGGGAAACACGGATTACATCCAGTAGTTAAAATGAAACTTGCATCAATGGATGATTTAGTACGAATGGCTTTCTTTAGTGCTGTTAGAAATGCTGGATTAAACTTTCTATACTTTGAAGAAGATAAAAGTAAGAAGTGGTATATTGGATTCCTTACAGGTGTAGCTGGATATTTCAATTTAAGGGGGTTACCAATGTATTTCTTTCATATTTTAAACGAGAAACCAAAAAATTGCAAATTTATTAAATATAGCTCTATTGAGTCAGAGAAGTGGGGTTTTTGTGAATCAACTCTAGCATCTACAAAATGGAATTATTTACCTGTCATTCAATTAGATGGGAAACCAGCATTCTTCTAAATTTTTTTCTACTATAATATAACGATTAGAGGAAACAGTAAATGTCAAAGAAAGAATCATTAACCAGTATAGCAGTTATCGGTCACGTCGACCATGGTAAATCCACCTTAATGGGTCATTTTCTATATCAAATCGGTGCTGTAGATCCGCGAGTAATGAAAAAACATGAAACAGATGCAGATGGTTTAGGAATGTCCTCTTGGAAATGGGCATATATTTTGGATGCATTCCAAGAAGAAAAAGAAAAAGGCAAAACTATGGACATAGCTTTTCGACGTTTTGAAATTGATAATCGCGAATTTGTTCTAATTGATAATCCTGGTCACAGAGATTTTACAAAACACACCATAGCTGGATTAAGTACAGCAGATGCTTGTATCCTTGTTATTAGTGCCGGCAAAGGTGAAATTGAAGCAGGACTAGAACCTGGTGATGAACTAACTCCTTCCGGTCAAACTCTTGAACATACATTAATCGCTTCAGTTTTAGGAATCAAAGATGTCATCGTAGTCGTTAATAAAATGGATAATGCTAAATATTCTGAAGAAAGATTCAATGAATGCAAACAAATTCTAGTAGACTTTTTGAAGAAAATACAAAGCCCCTGGGTAAAAATGATGGATAAAATTCCCTTTATTCCAATTAGCGGATTAGAAGGAGACAATTTCTTAACTCTAAGTGAGAAAATTCCTTGGTATAAAGGTCCAACATTAAAAGAAGCAATTGCAAAAATTAGCGTTCCAGAGGATCTTTCAGACAAAGAATTTCGCTTAGTTGTCTATGATGCTTATCAAGAACCTGGTATTGGTCTTGTCGGATATGGACGTATTATAAGTGGTAAAATAAAGTTATAAGATAGTAAAAAGCAACACAAATTTCCCAGGCAGGAGAATTATTTCCATAGATTTGAGGATTTTTATTTCTAAAGGAGATAGATTTTGCACATTGAGTTATAAATTCGAAT
>DAOVPS010000088.1:0-12639 GCA_030629105.1 Candidatus Heimdallarchaeota archaeon | reverse complement strand
TTATAGCTGCTGGCAGAAGTTCAAATTCAGATATTTTACATCCAGAAAAAAGTGGTGTTAAAACTGATGAGGGTGGCTGGATTATAACTAATGCTTTAATGGAAACTTCTAAGAAAAACATCTATGCTTTTGGAGATGCAAATGGAAAGTACTTATTCAAGCATGCTGCAAATTATGAAAGTCAAGTTGCTTATTACAATGCGATTCACAATCGAGGTTACAAAGCGAGTTATCATGCTATACCAAGTGCAGTGTTTACAGACCCAGAAATTGCTAGTGTTGGAATGGGTGAAAAGGAAGCTATCGAAGAGCACGGAAAAGATAAAGTACTAATTGGCTTTCAAAGATATCAAGACACTGCAAAGGGTGTAGCAATGGCGTTGAAGGATTTCTTTGTTAAAGTCATTGTGAAGAAAGAATCTATGGAAATACTCGGAGCTCACATTATCGGACCTTTTGCTTCAGTTTTGATTCAAGAGATCATTAATTTGATGTACACTCCCGAGAGAAGTGCTGTTCCAATTTTCCAAGGAATGCATATTCATCCTGCTTTGAACGAAGTTGTAGAACGAGCTGTAGGAAATCTAATGCCTATTGATCAATATCATCATTTCATTCAACACGTTGGCTTGTCAGAAAAGTAATACAGAGTAGAATTAAAATCAATGAAAAAGGTTTTATAAAAAACATCTTGACTTAAGTAGAGGATTTTCTATGGAAAAAACAAAAGGAATAAAGATCCAAATACAGGAATTCCTATCAAATGATACTCGTGGTTCAATTTACGCCTTTCTTGTGAGTTTTTCAATTTTAACTACATTGACCATTCTAGTTTGTGAATTAATGTTTATGCATAAACTTTTTGGAGCAAATTACAGTTATTGGACAATTTATCATGTTGGAGTAGCTTTAGAACTTGGTTTTGTTTGGTTAGCTGCTTTTGATTCACTCAGAGAAAATCCAAAAGAACGATTATTTGGTTCTAGAATATTGAATTTACCAATATTCACTATAATAGTTACAATAATAATAGCATTATACTGGAATACTCCAGAGCAATTAGCTATTGTCTATGGTGCTATTTGTGGGGGATTTGCAGGATATTTAGCAGGTGGATTAGTTTACGGAAATTTCTTTGTTAAAATCAAAGATTCAATTTTTCGCATTCTTTTTGGTGGATGGATTAGTGTTTCAATTGGAGCGATTTCTGGGGCACTATTCGCAGGATTAATGAATCCCTTATTTGAAAAGGTTTATGCAGGAATCTTCATGGGTTTCTGGGGTGGTGCAATTGTCTCAGGACCTATCGCTGTAGTCCTTTTAGTGTTTCTTGAAAAAAATATTGGTTTTAGAAATTTCTTTACAAAAATACTAGTTTACGATGAATACAGAAAAGCAAAATTAAACACAGAAGATAAACTTGTTGAAGCCGTAAACAAAGATCCAAAAATCATAACCAAATATCTTACAAATCATGAGCTTTTGAACGTAAGTGAAGATAGTGATAAAACAGAAGAAATTGAAACTTTTTGGAAAAAGGTTTTGAGAATAATCTTGTTTATAATCTTCTTAATCAATCCCTGGGAAATTGAAACCGAAGCTATTAGAGTAAATGCCTATAGAGATATTTATGCCTTATTTTTCTCTGAGAAATATCTCAAATCACTTAATCAAAGTACAAAAGGAATTGCTATGGAGAAATATAAGACAGAATCTGATACAGGAAGTAAATTACGAGAAACAATAATAAAATCACTTGAATGTTTACCAACTGAACGATCCAAGAATATGATCCTATATGCATTAAGTGATCCAAGTTGTAAAGTTACAATTACAGCTATTAAAACTCTAGGGAATTTGAAGATGAAAGAAGCTGTGCCACATTTGCAAGTAATTAGATTTGGCGAGTTTTCCGGTTGCTGGGAATCAAAAACAGATAAAACAATTGCTAAGAAACTAATGAAAAACGCTGACAATGCCCTTGCAAAAATATCTGAACATCCAGTAACTGATTTGGAAGAACTAGCTGGAAAGATAATTTATACAGACAATGATTTCTATGAATCTATAACAGATCTAATTCCTAATGAATTAATTCTTACACAAGATGACATTATTCAATTATATATTTTGCTAATTGAAGGTAACAAAACATCTCAGAAAATGGGAACCATATCAAAAGACCAAATTCTTGATATCGTTAGTTATTTAGCAATAAAATTACCTCCAGAGGAATTGAAGAATTTAGTAACGAGATTGCATAAAGAGAAAATGAAAAATTTTGCAAAGAGAATTGAAAAATACGAAGAAGTTTTTCTTTAGAATTGCTGATCGTTTCTGAATTCACATACAAATCATTTTAATTCTTCTAAGATAGGTAATTGTTAGATATATTTGAGGTGAGTTTTGTGAATATCGCAATTCTAAATACTAGAATATTATCCTTTAGAGGAAAAAATCTTGGTATTATTGATAATGGAGCAATTGGTATAACAGATAATCAGATCTCTTTTGTAGGTACAATGGAGAAATTCAACAAAAAGGATGCTGACATTATAATAAACGGCGACAATTACGTTACAATGCCAGGATTAGTCAATGCTCATATACATACAGGTTCAACGCTATTAAGAGGGGGAGCACAAGACTTACCAGAAATTGAGTGGATGAATAAGGGGATTGGACCTATTGGTAGACATATGAAACCGGAGGATGCAATAGTTGGTTCAAAACTTGGTGTCCTAGAGGGATTAAAATCTGGTACAACAACTTTTGCAGAATATGCTTCGAATGTTTCAAATATTATTAATCATGTCTATCTTCCTTTTGGTGCTCGAGTAGTTGCTACTGAAACCATAAATGAAGTTAGTCCAAAAAGGGATCATTTGAAACCAACAGACCTATATGAATTCGATAGACAAAAGGGAGAAGCAGCTTTCAAAAGAGCTACTGAATTATTCAAGACATTCCAAGATGAAGAGTTAGTGAGCTGTATGTATGGCCCACAAGCGTTAGATATGATCTCACTAGAATTACTGAAAAGCATACAAGAAGAAGCAAAGAGAAGAGAAAGTGGTATTCATATTCATGTTGCGCAAGGACAACGAGAAAGACTACAAATCATTGAGAGATTTGGGAAAGACGCTTCAACTGTAAAAATTCTTGAAAAGAATGAGCTACTAGATGAAAATCTCATTGGGGCACATTGTCATGACACAAGTGAAGCTGAAAGAGCACTCATGGTTAAAAGAGGAGCGAAAATGGTTGGGTGTCCTAGTTCGATTAGCATGATAGATGGGATAGTTCCACCCATAGGTCATTTTGTGGCTCTAGGTGGTAAGGTAGGAATTGGTTCTGATCAAGCACCAGGACCTGGTTTACATAACATGTTTTGTGAAATGCGAACCATAAGTAATCTTACTAAGGTAATAATGAAAGATCCAACTGTTCTACCAGCATGGGAAGTTCTACAAATTGCAACAGTAGGTGGCGCCCAAATTCTTGGTCTTGACAAAAAAATAGGAACACTAGAAGTTGGAAAACAAGCTGATGTAATAATGGTTAATCTGAATTCTCTGAATCTTGCACCGGCAGTTTCAAAACCATTTAGAAATTACATTCCAAATTTGGTTTACTCATCAACTGGTTATGAAGTTGAGAATGTAATAATTAATGGTAAAATGATTATCGAAAACAATGAATTCCTATCAATTAATACTGATGAAATATTGAAAGAAGCAAACAAAAGAGCGGAAAGGATTTTCAGTGATGCAACAGATGACTGGATAAAAGCAGGATCTAAACTTGTAAAAGATGTAGAAGATGGTTTTCTCTAATAATCTTTAATCCCATATTTACATAGAAAGATTTGCATTTTCATAATTAGTCGCATAAATTCGATGTGTTTGTTCTCTTTGTGTATCTCGAATCTGAATTATGAATTCATCTAAATTATCATACCAAGTTTTCTGTGGTTTGTTTTCATCCTTTTCAATTACGTTTCGTTCATCATATCGAAATCTGAGATACTCACCAAAAGTCATATTGTAGGGAGTAAGATAAAATTTCTTTACGAAAATTTGAATGGCTAGTATTTGAGAGAATGCTATGAGAGATCCTAAAATAATGAAAGGCCACAATTCGAAATTTTGGACTAAAGTGAAGTAGACAAGAATTGGAATAGAAGTAATTGCTACAAGAAGTACTGGAACTGCCACAATAATAAACCCAATTTCGAAAATGTAAAAATTACTTTTGTAAAATTTCTCTTTAATGGCAATACTTCTAAGACTAGATTTTTCTGTCTTCTTCTTTCTTTCAGAACGCAATTTCATCGAATTCAATACAAGTTAACCTTCCACTGTACTAATTGTTATTGCTTGATATTTCCTTTTTATTTTATCGATTAAAATTATAAACAAAATAGGTAATTTCATATTTATTTTATAAAAAAACATATATCATTTTTGGTTTATAAAAAATTAGTCGGATTTTCAATTACTACATTCAAGATTTGCTTAATTCGATGAGAAAATAAGTTTATCTATACATAAGAATCCAATATACGATAGATGCATTATGGGCGGTATAATCGGAGTCTACTCACACGGAGATTGCGTGAAAGACCTCTTTTACGGAACAGACTATCATAGTCACATGGGCACAATTCGAGGTGGTATGGCAGTACTTGACGATAACGGAATTAAACGGTTTATCAAAGATATTACTACAGGTCCATTTCGATCAAAATTCCAAGATGATTTACCAAAATTACATGGAAATCGAGGGATAGGTGTAATTAGTGATACAGATGATCAACCTTTGATTATTCGGTCTCATTTGGGTACATATGCAATTGTCACCGTTGGGAAGATTAATAACCTTGATGAACTGGTGGAGAATGCTTTCCACAAAGGAACTTCTCATTTCTCAGAAATGTCTGGTGGAGTAATCAATCAGACAGAAATGGTTGCTACTCTTATCAACAATGGAGAAAACTTTGTAGAAGGTATTAAACGAGCGCAAGATCTAATTGAGGGCTCCTGTACTCTTTTGTTGTTAACTGATAATGGGATATATGCTGCTCGAGACAAATTAGGTAGAACTCCTTTGGCTCTTGGAGAGAAAGTGGACACTCAGCTTCCTTCGGATCAACAGACTCTTGTGGAACCTCCTTACAGTCGAGCTGTTACAATGGAAACAAATACATTTCCAAATCTCGGTTATAGATTAATTAGACAACTTGGTCCGGGCGAGATTGTCCTGATAAATTCTAATGGGTTTGAACAATGCAGTCCCCCAAATAAACGCAATCAAATCTGTGCATTTTTCTGGGTGTACTATGGATACCCACCTTCTTCTTATGAAGGAATAAATGTTGAGGAAGTTCGATACCGTTGTGGTGCGGCACTTGCGAAAAATGATGTTGTAAAACCTGATATTGTTGCGGGTATACCTGATTCTGGTACTGCTCATGGTATAGGATATGCAAATGAATCAAAGTGTTTCTACGGAAGACCGTTTGTGAAATATACTCCTACCTGGCCTCGTTCGTTTATGCCTCAAGATCAAACAATTCGGGATGAAGTCGCTCGGATGAAACTCATTCCGATTAAAGAATTAATTGAGGGAAAATCGTTACTGTTTTGTGAAGATTCAATTGTTAGAGGAACGCAGCTGAAAGATACGGTTAAAGGATTATTCGAAAGAGGAGCAAAGGAAGTTCATATGCGAGTTGCTTGTCCTCCACTATTATTTGGTTGTAAGTTCATAAATTTCTCCCGATCAAGATCTGATCTTGATCTTGCAGGGAGAAGAGCAATTAAAGATTTATTTGGAGAAACATACCCCGTACTAGATGAATACCTAGATCAGAATTCGAACAAATTTAAGAAAATGGTAGAAAAAATCCGGAAAAGATTGAATCTCACAACTTTGAAATATCAAAAACTAGAGGATCTTGTCACTGCTATCGGATTGCCAAAGAATCAAATTTGTACCTATTGTTGGGATGGCGCAGAATACGACGATTAAAAAAAATCATGCTTGTATGCATGGTTTTATGAGAAATAAAGTTGACCAATTCATTCGAACCCATTTACATATAGAAATTATAAATTAAAGACCATTATCATTTGGACAGATTACTAATCATTTCACAAGCTGTGCACAGCTTAACATCATTTGGCCAAAGCGTTCTCTTGATACACACTCTCGACAGTCAATGCAGTTTGACTCTGGTTGTCCTTCTTTCAATTTATTTGGCAAATCTGGTTCATTTATCAAGGGCTTACTCATAGAGATTAAATCCGCCAAATTACAATCCAAAATCGCATCCATTGTTGATACATTCCTTATTCCATCAACTAAAGCTAAAGGAACAGTGGGAACAGTTCTTCTTATCATCTCTGCATGTCCTGAAAAATTAGCTTCATAATATGGTGAATCTTCTGCTGGTTTTGCTCGAGTCTTTCGAATATCACGATTTTGTTCTGGTCCCCCACCGGATATTTCAATTAAGTCAATTCCTTTTTCATCTAACCAATTAGCAATAACGACTGAATCCTTTATTGTGATACCGCCTTCAGGAGCGAAGTCATCACAGTTCATTTTTATGCCTATGATATGAGCATTTCCTATCTTCTTTTTTACAGCATCAAAAATTTCGAATAAGAGTCTCGCTCTATTTTCAAGAGTTCCACCATATTTGTCTTCACGTTTATTTACTCTATCAGACAAAAACTGGCTGACAAGATAACCATGAGCTCCATGTATTTGCACACCATCAAAACCAGCTTGAATTGCAAAATCTGCTGCATTGGCAAATCCTTCAATTATTTGTTCTATATCATCTATTGATGCTTCTCTTGCTTCCCAATTTTCTGTTACATAATGTGACGCAGTTACTCTGTCTGCTTTTGCTGACATACCAGCATGGTTAATTTGTGCAATTATTGGTACATTATCTGAATGAACAATTTTTGTCAATTCTTTCATTTTAGGAAGATGTTTCTCATTTGTAAGTCCTGATTGCCCTGTGTGGGCTTTCCCACTCTCTAAAACGTATGAGTGACCCTTAATTATAAATCCCAAACCACCTTTTGCTAGAAGATCATAGTATTCCAAAATAGGTCTTCTTAGAATTCCTTCTTCATCAGACCAGTAAGAAGTAGTTGCTGATCTTATCAACCGATTTTTTAATTCTGCGTTTTTAATTTTATATGAAGTGAAGATTTTAGACATAAACATACCTCAAACTAGTAAGTTATTTGGTAACTATAAAGAATTATGATAAATATTTTGCTATGAATGTAGATTATTTATTAGAGAATTTATTCTTCAATACAAATGGGGCAATCTTTACATTTTGTATCCCTATTATCCCAACAATTTTTGCAAATTAGGAAATTACATTGACCACATCTAAAGAATTTACCATCCATTTCATCTTTAAGATCATTAAATACTTCCTGAAACGATTTCTCAAGTTTTTCTATTTTCTCTTGTAATTTCTTTGAGACCTTGACTTCTTCATGACAACAATCACAGAAGAAGTTGAGAATCATTTCTCCATTCTTAATCAAATAATTAAATCCGGATGGGAGTTTGGGATCAAATGCATCTTGAGTCATATAATATTACAACCTTTTGGGAAATTTTTCGGTATTTTTTATTTACAGTTTAGTTAAATGTTACAGTGCAATGTTTAAAGTTTAATGCTTTAGTTTCTAAAACCAAGGGTCTTATTTAATACCTAGTAATAAATTTATTTCACTTTCTTAAAAATGGAATATGCGAAAGATTTTTTGGTTGAAACTAGTCTTTGAACTTGAAATGTCTGATAAACTGCTGGATCTTATCTGGTCTCTTGATATAGAGAAGATGAATGATCATTTACCAACGGAAAGAAAATTTTTGAAAGAATTACTCGCAGAGGAGAAACCACGAGTTCAAACTAAGAAAAAAATATTTCACAGATTTAGGAAGGAACATCTCAAGATAATTTGTCAGTTTTTCCCTGAAAATCAATGGACAGAAGTTAGATTACCAGTTATTTTATTGCGAAGAACAAGCCTTGGAAAGGGAATATATTCTGTATCTGGAGGGTTACGAGAATTATATATTATACATAGGATTTCAGGAAGAACATCAGATAAATTTAGCAAATTTAAATTAGAAGAACACCAACCCTACGTTTGGAAACCCGAAGTATTTACCGCTGTAAGGAAAATAGGTTCTATAGTTGTTACAGGTTATACTTGAGTTTATACTGAAAATGAATGCGAGCGAATGAGAAATGAATGAGAAAACACTAGATGAAGCAACTAAATTACTGCAAGAATTAATTCAAAATAAGTGCGTTAATCCACCAGGAAATGAGATGAAGAGTATCATTACCATTGAGAAATATCTGAAATCAAAGGGTGTTAAATGCCAGGTATATGAATCAGCACCAAAAAGAGGAAACTTAATTGCTCGAATTAAGGGAACAGGAAAGGGGCCCACACTCATGTTTGGTCCATCACACGTGGATGTAGTTCCTATTGATGATGAAGAGAAATGGACTCATCCGCCTTTCTCAGGAAAACTCGAAGATGATTTTATCTGGGGTAGAGGCGCTATTGATATGTTATTCATCGTTGTTGCCCAAGTAGTTGTTTTTGCTGAGTTGAATCAAGAGAAATTCAAACCTAAGGGTGATTTGGTTTTAGTTATTGTAGCAGATGAAGAAATGGGGAGTTCGTTTGGAACAGAATGGTTGTTAAAGCATCATCCAAAAGAAATGAAATGTGATTATGCAGTTTCAGAAATGGGTGGAATTATCTTATCACCTGGAAGATTCGGTTTCAATATCGGTGAGAAAGGAGCAACCTGGCTAAGATTAACTTTCAAAGGAACTCCAGGACATGGTTCTGTTCCTTTTGGTAGCGATAATGCAATAGTTAAAGCAGCAGAAGCAACGAAAAAACTATTTGAGTATAAACCACCAGCAACAACAAAATATCTAAAGTTTCTTTTGAAAGGTTTTGGTCAAAAACCTATAACACGTTTAATGATGAACAATAAGCTATTGCTACCTTTAATTTTGAAAAAAATGCTGAAGACTAATCCAGAAACAGCTAAATCTCTAGCTAGTCTTACAAGTATGAGTATTTCACCAAATATAATTAAAGGAGGATCAAAAACAAATACCATTCCTGCACAAGCATCTCTTGATGTAGATGTAAGAACTTTGCCTGGGCAAGATTTGGGTTATATCACTCATCATATTAAAAAAGCACTTGGCAAGAAATTAGCTGAGGAAGTAAAAATCGATGTATTAAGAGGTGAGGGAATTGATTCTTTTGGTAATGAAAGCTCGTTCAAATCTGAATTAGTCACCAAAATAGAAAAGGCAATTCAAAAAATAGATCCTCAAAATGAATTCATACCTTTGATTTATCCTGGAGCAACAGATTTACGTTTCCTTAGGAAACTTGGAGTTGAATGTTGTGGTTTTGCTTTAATGGACCCTAGAACAGAATTTGGAGAATTAATTAATCGCATCCATGGGAACGATGAACGCATTTCATTAATTACTCTTGATTATACACTAGTTGCATATTATCATTTAGCAAAAGAAATGCTAGGTTAGATCGTCATACACTCTGTCCGGACTTTTCAAGTCTTTGAGAAACTAGATTAGTTAAAGAAGAATAAATTTCATCTACTTCTTTTCCAGATAATCCTAACCAATCAAAGATTAGCTTATCAAATTCCCTTCTATCCGTTTGTTGTACTTCATCAAAAATAGGTTTAATCTCACGATTAAGAATTAAATTGAATTTACTTACAAGCTTATTTTTCAATTTATCTGGCATTTTTCTAGGATCTAAAATGGGGAGCATTGTGAAATCATTTTTGGTATATTGCAAGGCACCTTTCCCTAATGATGTTCGACCAAATACCTCCAACAATGAATAAACAAGAGTCGAATTTAGTAGAGCAACAATGAGGGATTTTTCACTCTTAAATTGTTCATGGAGGATTAATCCGTAAAAAGTTTGATCTTCAATCAAATCGTCAGAAGTAAAACAAAAGAAAAATCGTCGATCAATAAATCGACTACAAAAGATATCAGCTGGAGGTATTCTATTAATAGAATACCAGGAAGGTCGATTATTTCGAATCGATGGTACTTCAGGCCATGGAATTTCTCCAATGGATTGTTGTTTCAATATAGTAGTTTGCTGTTGACCCCACTTGATATAATTTATTGCGCCAATTTTCTTTTTACTCTCAAGTTCATCCAACGTATAATTACATGTAAACAACTTTGTATCTAATTTTGTAGCTAAAATCTCTAATAGCTGAATTCCCTTTGGGCTTTTCAGCACTGGAACGAGAAACTCACCACTAATTCCATACTCAAGAATTGTATCTTCATCCAAGAAAAAGAATTCATTTATTCCAGTTTTAATGGGATATCGGATATGTCCAATTTCAGATAATTCTATGAACTTATCTTTCAAGGAATCCAAGATATTAGTAATTATACTAGGAGCTCGGAAATAAAGGGAACCCCATTTTTCTCCACGATACTCCTCATCCTTTTTTCCTTGTTGGAGCAAATCAATTTGTTTCTTACTGGTAATTTTTAAACGAGTGTTTTCGAAAGTTCCTGTACTAGTTATAATGTTTAAACGATGAATTAATTGTAAATCCATATAGTTAGGAAACTTCAACAGAATAAAACGAACAAGTGAATCTTCTATCATTGATTCCGGTTTAGGATTGATTAGAAAGGTAATGGCTGTATTAACAGCTGCAGAAAAAGACTTACTTTGCTGATTTGCATAAATAACTTGTAACTGATAATTCTCCAACAAAAATTTCTGAAAATTCATTCCAAATTTTGCATCAAGCCAAGAATTTGACGTGACATAACTAAGAACTCCACCTTCTTTTATGAGACTTAATCCTCTATAGAAGAAATAAATATAGAAATCACTTTTTCTTTCTCGAGGTAATTCTACTTTTGATGTGAAGTAGCTTTCGAGTTTTGTATAAATGTAATCCTTGATATTTGTGTCGTCTTTTAAGCGATCTTTTATTTCCAATAGAAATTGTTCTTGTCTAACAAAAGGTGGGTTACCAATTACTATGTTAAATTTCTCTTCCAAGATTGGATTATCTAATTTACTTAGAATCGCGTTTTCTTGTAAAATATTTAAACGGTTTGTAATCAGATTATCAGCTGTTAAAGAATGATGATAAAATAAAAGTCTCAATTGACAAATAGAAGTTGCTTCTGAATCAATATCTAATCCAAATAAATTGTTCAATAAGATATCTTGAAGCAGCTCATGTCCTTTGAACTCCTCATCTAATAGTGAATGAATTTTACTTTGCACTCTAATCAAGAGATTAAGAAAGCCAAGTAGAAAGGCTCCAGAACCACAAGCAGGATCAAGAATACGAATATTGTTGATTTTTTGTTTTATTAAAATTAGATCTTTCATAATAAAGTTGCCTTGTAATGATTCGATGTTTTTCCAAAACAAGGAGATTAGCTGTGCTTCAGGTATCCTAGTATTAGTCACAAGATATTGAATTAAAGCTTCTTTACACATGAAATTTACTTCATCATAAGAGGTATAGAAAACTCCTGCTTTTTGTTTCTCTTGTCATTGTAAGGAATTCTCAAAAAGTAATGAGAAAATAAAGGGAGTAACCAGGGTGTCATCTTCAATAGTTAATGATTCCTGTAATTTGTACTGGAATTTTGAGATAAGTGTTTGTTGTATTAATTCTGAGTATTTTGATTGTAAAACTTTAAACCATTTTACACTAGACTCATTTTTTAACGATAATTGAAAATCGTATTGAAAATCATTTGTGTGAATTATGTATTCACTAAGGAGTAGTTCCTTAACCACGCAGTAATATGCTTGATTAATTTCTAACTGAGTTTCAAGAGATTTTTCTTGTAATTGCTCTATAATCTTGTCAAACATAGTATAATATGCTTGAATGAATTGATCATAGATTGTGTTCTCCTGATTCAATACGTGAGTCATTCTTAATTCAAATATCCGTTAATTTCTAGTAATCTATTATTGTTTTGGTAATAAAAACTTAGAATAACAAAATACTGATAAAATTACAATTCCTCTCATTAACTAGGAAATAATTAGAGGATGTTAAAAAAAGTTGTACGTAGTTTGTGTTACAGTTTATGTGAAAGAAGAAAACAGAAACGAGTTCATAAAAGCAGTACTTGAGAATGCAAAAAATACAAGAAAAGAACCTTTGAATTTTCGTTTTGATGTTCTACAGTGTTTAGATGATACTAATCGATTTTTCTTATATGAAGTTTACAAAGACGAAAGTGGTTTTGTATCTCATAAAGAAACTGAACATTACAAAATTTGGCGAGAATCTGTTGCTCCTATGATGGCTCAACCTCGAGAAGGAATAAAACACAAGAATCTCTTTCCATTAGAGGAAGATGCTTTTATCTCGATGTAGTTTGTTTCCGGTTGTGGATTAATTGTCTGATGAATTAAAATTTGATTTTCTTAACACACCACAGATTGTCTTTGGTAAAGGACGATTTCAAGAGGTAGGAGATCTACTGACACAATATGGAAAGAGAAT
>DAOVPS010000221.1:0-3845 GCA_030629105.1 Candidatus Heimdallarchaeota archaeon | reverse complement strand
GTTTCCAGATAACGAAAAGATCCAACTCCTTCTTACTCGAGCAACAATCCTTTCTTCATTAACCCCTAGTAGGAATGAATAAAAAAAGTAAAAGCAAACACAAACTAACAAAAGATGGGCTCTCATTACTTGAAAATTTAACAGCTGAAAATTTGACTGATGCTGAAATCCAGACAACAATAACTAGTTATTTAATTAATTCTCGAATAGTTGATCAAATTAATTCTTTACTAATAGGAGAATCAAATTTGACAAAAGAACGACTCGTAACCACTTTACTTAAAGAAACCAATCTAAGTTTACAAGCAATCCGAACAACCATCAAAGATATTCTAGATTTATTAGTCTCAGCACAAATAATTGGCATAAAAGAAGGCACCCTAGTAAAATATGTATGAAGAATAATAATTAAATAGCTAATAAAAGAAATAATGTTTTGAATTACCTTACAAAGGGAAAAAATATTTTATGCAAAGAGAATACTCTAAACTGAGTTAATTTGGATAGTGCCTAAATATGTCATTAAAGAACGTACAAAGTTCATTATTAAGTCAAATTGGCTTCTCAGAACAAGAACAAACTGTGTATTTGACCATTCTTGGTATTGGGAATGCTTCTTTAGGTGAAATGTATTTACAAACAGGAATCGATCTCGATGAGCTACAACAAGTAGTTCAAGACTTGTCAAACCGTGGTTATTTAAAAAAGATCGAAGGGAAAATAAATAGATACATTGCTGTTGAACCTTTTCTTAAAGGATTCTTGTTTGTGGAAAAAGAATTCCAAAATGATATAATTGGTATTGAAAATTCTCTCATCAGTGTTTTTGATACAAGTTATGATTCCTTGACACAAAAAATGTCAGACTTCAAAGTTTCGATTGAACCTATTTTTGCTAAAATTGCTGAAGAGTTGAGAACATCTAATGAGCAACTTAAGATGGAATTAACCAACTCAATTTACAGGCATTCTGATAAGGTATCAAACTTAACCGAAGATTTTGATTTAATGTTAACAGATGGTTTTGCGAAAACCTTCCTTTCAATTAGTAATGAATTGTCTAATCTTAGTAATGAAATTAGTGTAATGTTATGAGATGAGTCCGATAAAGCAATTGAAAGATTGCAAAAATTCGAGCAGTTGATGAATAAAACAGTTCAGGATATGATAACTCCATTAGATAATGCATTAATTGAGTATAAGGGAACTGCTCCGGAGCGATTAAAAACCATTCTGGAAGAAAATCGAAGTGAAATAAGCTCCCTTCAGAAAAACGTCAAAGCAATTACCAAATTCAGTGTAACAGAATTACAAAAAGCTTTGAAAGAATTTGAAGTAGAAATTACAACTATAACAAAAAATACCACTCAAATTTATTCTAGCGTAATTAGTAATTACAAAAAAGCATCTCGTGAATTATTTGATTTGGAGAAAGGCAAACTCGAAGCTGCTAATGCAAAAATGATTGAACAAGTAGGAAAGAATATTGACAGATTGTCTACTGAATCAACAAGTCTAAAGGGAAATATTGACGAGATTGCCAAAGCAGGCTTGCTAAAAAGACCAGATCCTAAACTTGTTCAAGAAGCTAAAGAACAAGCAGATAGAATTGATTCTTTATCACAGAAAATCAAAGGTTCATATGATGGTGTGATGAAAGTCTATCAAAAAGAAATCATTGAAGGAATGACTCAACTCATCAAAAATAATGATTCAATGTTAGCGAAACAACTCAAAGAAGGAACAACTCATCTAAAATCATTAAAGACAACTCTAAACTCTAAATGGGCTGCAGTTGCAAAGAAATTTGAACTAGATCTTAATAACGCAATAAAAGATGTTCTAAAGGAAACAAATCCAAAGATAACCAGCACTTCAAAAGAAGCCTTCACTAATACCTTGAAACACATTGAAGGATTAAACTCTAATATTTCACTTACACTTGCCCCATTAAGAGATGTTGTTTTTACAGATCTTGAGGATGCTTTGGAAAACCTCTTCCTAAATTCCTCTAAAAGACTACGAATGCACAATGAAAGTAACAACAAGGCTTTGGAAACCATAAGATATCTTTCAGACGATATGAAATTCGCTTTCAAGACACAAGTACAAGAAGAGCTCAGCAAACCAAAGTTGATTGCTTCAGAAATGATATCCGAATACACATCCACTTTGGATAACTATCTGACAACTTTAAACAGAGATCAAAGTGCATCACTAGATTTGATTGGTAAGGCTGGAGACACTTTCCTTTTAACAATCAAAGATTCGTTTTCAACATCGAGCAATGAAATTTCAAGCAGACTAGCAGGAATTATTTACAAGGTAAATGAAACAAAAACCTATCTCCAAGAAATAACTGATTCAGTCGATCAAATCATTCCTGTACCAAGACCACACTCAGTGATTGTCTATGGGAATCAAAACTCAATGGTATCTATCTATGATATGCTCCTTAGAACAAAATCCACTTGCACTGTTGTGGTGCCAACAATAGATCAAGCACTTGTAGATCTTCTAGTAAAGAACATCTCAAAACGAGTAAGAATTAGAGTATTAGCTGATATTGATCCGTTCAGAGATGAAGCTCTCATAGCTACATTGAAAGAACAAGGGAACATCACTATCTGGCAATACACTATGCGAGATTTCTATGCTGTAACTCGAGATGGTGCAGAAGTACTCTTAGCACCAGTTGCACGAGAAGGAGAACTAACAAGCTTCGTCACAGAACAGGATGCACTCGTAAGAGCAATTCAACAAATAATTAATGCTTCCTTTATGGCTCGCTCAAAAGAAATATGAGTCATAAATATTCTCTTTTTTTTTCTTAGTTGAAAACTGATAATAGGTTTTTCAAACCTTTAAACCAATTAGCAATGCTCATCTGAATGTTTTTCTTTGCTTTAGGTGATAAATGCCACATGTCAATTAAATCGAATTCTCGTTTAGCAGTCATGAAGAACTCTTTGAGAATAGGAAGAATTAGTTTCTTCTTTTTCAACATCCTCTGAGGAACTCGAGGGACTTTCTTTCCTTCTTTTAATCCGAAGGCTTCTATTAATCCTAAGATCCCTAAACAAGATGCCTCAAGTAAAACCTCGAAATTATTAGTTAATGGAATATTAAATTTGTAACTAGGCATGCTAAGTAAAATAAGAGGATTACCTTCAGGATCCAGGTTTTCCATATCAAGAAGATACAAAGCATCTTCTTCGTTTTCAGCAAATCTGATAAACCGTTTATCCGGTAGTAAATTTAATCGTTTACTGGTGAAAAACAAATTATTACAAGAGATCAATCGAAAATGAGAGGGATCATCTAAGTCATCCAAAAAGTACTCGCTTTCGAGTAGGAATCCATTGGTTTGCTGATAGAGTAATTTTAGATAATCGGGTAACTCCATATCTTTGAAAAAGAGTAACTCATCAACATGCATATTCGTTATTCCTGCTTCAAAGGTGATTTCCACTTTCGGATCATCAAGATACTTATCTAAAATTAAGATGACTTCCAACTCCTAATATGTCACTAACAAAATACAAGTTGTTAACAAAAATAAATATGTTGAAATAGAGTTTTTACCCTATTTCATCAATTCTTTCATTTTATTGAAGCCTAATTCAAATGCTTTCATGTTTGTAGCAATAATCTTCTCTTTTCCTCTGAATTGGATGTTTAAGGCTTGCTTAAGAGAGTCTATTGTGAGTGGAAAATCAGGGATAGCGAATAATGCACCACACAATACAACGTTCTGAGTTCGTAAATCACCAGCTTCTTTTGCAAGCTCAAAGGCATCAATTAGGAAAACCTTCTCAGAATAGGGCTTAATCAAAGCTAAAATG
>DAOVPS010000101.1:0-11501 GCA_030629105.1 Candidatus Heimdallarchaeota archaeon | reverse complement strand
TAACAGCATCATCAAAACCATGATCGCCGTGACCGTGACTTACAAATACCACATCTGCTTTCTTAATATCCTCTACTTTTATTTTTGCTATTGGGTTCCCCGTTATCCAGGGATCTATCAATATTGTTTTTCCTTGATCCTCTATTAATACTGCAGAGTGACCTATCCAATTTATTTTCATGTTTTGCACCTTTTTGAACTAAGAATTCTATCTACTTTTTCCTTTTTACTTTTTTGGGCAGTCATTTTTTTATGTTTGATTTTTATTAATAGGTAATTTTTTAATAATCCAATTTTCTTTCACATTGGACTGATTGATTAATTTGAATTCTCTAGCTTTCATTGTTGGTGATAGAAAGGATATACCAGAAAAGTATCAAGATACAATTATTGGTATGATTAGAAATTTCGATTCAGAACGATCACCATTCGAACCACACTCTATAGAATTTTATAGAAACTACTGGAAAACACCAAGACCACTTGAGAGAGAAGCTATCTCTGTTTACGGATTCAACAAATCCAAAGAACCTATTGGTTTTGGACATGCATTTTGGAATATCAAATATGATAATCTTGATCATGGATCCTATCAGATTTATGTAGTCCCTGAAGAAAGAAGAAAAGGTTATGGAACTGAAATAATGCGAAAACTGTTTTCTGTTATCCCTCCTCAAATCAAGATTCTAGTAACATCTGCTCTGGGGGAATCAGTTGGTGAATTATTTCTGCAAAAATTCCAAAAAGAAAGTTGTTTTGAGGAATTATATAGAGCTGCTGATTTAAGTGAGTTCAACATTGATGAAATAAAAGCTATAAATATCAAAGAGAAACAAAGAATTTCAGACTTGGGTTATAAAATTGTTGAACTTGAGAGTCTTGATTATTCCAATAAATTTGATGAAGAGAAATATGTCAGGATGATTGAACGTATCTGGAATGATATGCCTCGAGAGGAAATGTCCTTTGGGGAAGATGTAATTACACCTGATCGTTATCAATCTTTGGTTGAATATAACCTACAAAAAGGTGATAGGAATTTTGGTTATGCTATTGCAGTTAAAGAAACTAATGAACCAGTAGGTCATACAAGAGTCCTATACAATAAGTATCGACCTAGTCTAGTTGAACAAGATGATACAGGTGTTGTTCGTGAACATCGAGGAAAGGGATTTGGTTTGACTCTTAAATACAAAGTTTTAGAGAAAATACTGGTGGAATTAAATGCAAAATATTGGTATACAGGAAATGCTGGTAGCAATGAACATATGATTAGAATAAATGAGAAACTGAAACATAAAGTCGTTGGTAAGAAGATTTTCTATGAGTTAAAAAGAGATAAATGGGAGCTAATTTAGAGCACTTAATTTTTTTTTTAGTAATTTCTCACTTTTGATAAACAAACTGAGTGTTTATTTACTGAAATATAGATTTAAGGGGTGCAAGATAAAATGAGCGGTGTTCTTTATCTGGATTTTGCACCCAAATTAAATCTAGGTCTTTGAGTTGTAGCTCATATATTCAATGCTAACTCACAAAGTTTTGTTTTTATACTTATAAATGAACTGAGGTTTGGATAAACCTCTATAGAAAACTCTTTTTCTGGATATTTTTGTTTGTTTAAACTTCGAATTTATTCTTTTAATTCTTGTAGTTTGTTTTTTGCTATTTCCAGTTCGGGATCAATTTTCAATGTTTTCTCAAACCACTCTATTGCTTCTGCTATGTCGCCTTTGCTTTGGTAAGCTATTCCCAGATTAATCATCGCTTTCAGGTATTTCTCATCCAATCTTATTGCTAATAGGTAATTCTTTATTGCTCCATCCAGGTCATCTGTTATTTGTAAAACATATCCTAGGTTGTAGTAAACAGCTGCATCGTCTTGTCTTATTTTTAAGATCGCTTTATAGGCTGATTTCGCTAAGTCGTATTGTTGCAATTCTCTGTATGTATTTCCCAAATTGAACAATGCGTCTGCAAAATTGGGATTTGCTTCCACTGCTTTTTTGTAATACTTTATTGCTTCTTGCAGCTCTCCTTTTTCATAGTAACTATTCGCAATGTTGTACCAGCTCTCAAAGTATTTTTCGTTTATCTCAACCACTTTCTGATAATAGCTTATTGCTTTATCTAGATCCTTCATTCGCGAATAGGTCACTCCTAAATTGTGAAGTGTTTCTACGAATTGAGGATTCTTCTCTAGAGACTTTTCAAAAAACTCAATAGCTTTCTCGTATTCTTCTTTGAGGAGATAGGTTTTTCCTAGATTGCAAAGGCTTTCAAAGCAATTCTCTTCCATTTTTATTGCTTCTTCAAAGAGCTTTATTGCTTTCTCTAGTTCTCCATTGAGAATTGCGTACACTCCTTCAATATTGAGCATTTCATAGTCTTTTTTTGGTTCAGCCATTTTCTTCGACCTTGTACAACAAATTGTTTTATCCTTTATTAATATAATAATAATCTTAAAAATAAAAAAAAGAAAGGAGTTGGTTACTCCTTATTCGTTCTCTGTTGTTTCTTTATGTAAACAGATTAATTTTCTTGTTCCACTTCCGAGTGTTCCACCTAAAGCTCCGAATGCAAATCCAAGAATGATAACGGCTACAATGAATAGCCAACCCATTCCAGAAGAACCCAAGATAATTCCGCCAACTTGATTCAGCAAAGTTTCAATATTCGATGTGGATGTTTTGATTATCACGTAGAGAGTCCAACCTAACCCAACACCAATGAGTCCTGCAACGACACCTTGCTTCATTTTATTATAAAATGCTCCTGCAATAATTCCAGCAAGTATGGCTAAATGCCAGACAGGTGTGAATGCTAAGACAAATGCTAAGATGAAGCCAACAACGGGAGCAGCATAAAACATAATTTTATTGAATTGCTCTATTTTCTCGCTTTGGGTTTTTTGTTCTTCTTTTACAGCTGTTTTGCTTAACATTTTAGGATCCTCCTTCAGCTTTTAGGATTAAAGTTGATTCAATCCAGCTTTCCTTGAATTCCGCTATGGAGTCTGCAGCAAAATATTGAGTGTGATATTCTCCATCTAAGTATAGCAGCAATTGGTCTATGTAGTGTATCGAATTAGAAATACCTCTTTGTCCTGAAGGAATAACTGAAATTGAATTGCTTAAATTCCCGAAATCAAGAATCATCCTTTCGGAAGCTCCACTTGTTGCTCTAGCTGGACGAATTTCACCATTAAAGTAGAGTGTACTCCAACCAAAAGGTGTAACTGTGTCACCTGTGCCATCTACTGAAACAGGTCCATAATCTAAAAATGGTAATCCTGTTAGATGCGGGAAGTATGCTCGATGTATTTCCCCCCAAAGCCATGTTGATACAACAGGGGATTCAAAGTGACTTGCTAATGCTGTAATTGCTTTTTCAAAAGCAAGTAAAATAATATCATCTCTTGTCTCAACCGCTGGAGTATCTATGTTGTCAAACCACTTCGAGCTTTCATTATTCTTGGTTAACCACTCAAGAACTGCTCGTGATGGATACCTAGGACTTCCTAGATATATGACATCATCATTATAAACTTCTTGCTGATATACATCAAACCATACATTGAATATAGATGGTGCTGCGAGATCTTTGTCTTGCATGAAATTCCAGCCTTGGAGTAATTCATAAGCCTCTTGTTGTACTGCAGTCTTACTTGGCATGGCACCAATGACATCAAGAAGATATGTTGAGAAATTACCTGCTTTTGTTGAATAATGATCCAGTTGAATTTCTATCATGTCCTCAACGGTTAAATTATCATGCGTTGACATTAAGGTATTAATTCTTCTTGCTCTGTAACCATTTGAGACATCAATTGGATTTTGTATGGTATAATTTGCTAAATACTCTGGACCTGCAGATATTTGATTCGCAGATAATACATAACCTGATTCTGGATTTTCAGTGTGTGGTAAATCTTCGAATGGTATATATCCAATCCATTCACCATGACCAGCAGATCCGTTGTAAATCATTGAGCCATTCCCTAAATGCCAATCAGGTATTCCAGTATCATTTCTAATCGGTGCTTTACCAGTAGGTCGAATGCCAATATTTCCATAGATATCACCATAATGGATGTTCTGTGCAGGAGTTGAGAAAAAGCTTGAAGCGATATCAAATTCAGCTCGATTCTTCGCTCGAGAAAATTCATAGATAGCTCTACTTTCTTGTGTTACACTTTGTCCTATCCATTTACATGCAAAGACTTTGTTGGTGTAATTAGTCATATCATAATCTGTTCCAACATATTCGAATACAGGTCCATGAACTGTTGTTTTAATTTCAAAGTGCTCTGGAGCTCTTCCCTTTACTTTTATATCATATTCAATGATTCCATATGGTGTTGACTCACCTTTGTACATGTAATGAGTGGTATTTACAACATCATAATAGTACCAATCAATGACATCAAATGCTGCGTTTGTCATTCCCCATCCGACATATAAATTATGTCCGACAATGGGCCAAGGAACACCTGCTAAAAAGAAGCCATAAAGATTGAAGTCTGCACCAGGAGAAATGTCAACCATATGTGCTTCGTACCATATGCCAGGTACGTTGAAGCTAAGGTGCATATCATTACTAATAATTGGTTTACCAGATGCTGTTTTACTGCCGTTTACTGCCTAATTATTTGAACCAATAATTTCAGTTTCCTCAAAAAATTGCTTTTCCTTAGGAATTGTCATAATACTTTCAATAAAGCTATTACTTAGCTCTACAAGTATCGGGTCAATTGATCTTTCAGAACTTGCAGTAAATAATTCAGAATCATTATACTCTCCATAATCTGTGCAAATAGGAACTTGATATGGAAGTGGATAGTCATACAACTCAGCAAAACCATTCGCACCTATTGCATCTTGTATCTGAACTGTTATGAAATCCTCGTACCCCCAAGTTAACATTTCAGACATGTATTTTATGAAAGCGAAAGTATCTGATGGTGTCCAGTGTTTAGGTTCATATCCTAGAAATTGAAACTCTAATGGGAGAGTTCTAACTTTATCAATGTAAGAATTTATTCCATTGCAATAAGATTCTAGCACAGCCATTAGTTGTATATCTGTAGGATCACTGCTTGCTTCTATTGCCTTTATTGATTCAACAGTCCAATAATCCATTAATTTGTTTAGATTATTTTTATCATCAGCGAGAGAACCTTCACCAAGTATTTCTGCTAATTGCCCTCTGGTTGATCTTCTTGCTAGATCCATTTGCAAAAGTCTATCTTGAGCATGTACATAACCAATGGCAAACCCGAGATCTTCTTCACCATAACCATAAATATGCGGTATACCCCATTGGTCACGATAAACAGTTACATCTTCTGTAAGGTAGGAGGAAGTTATTACTTCCATTTTTGGTACTTCTTCATCGATGTTCCATAGACCATTCCCTGGAAAAAGTAACTCTCCCAGAGGTGGAAAAATACCTAATGGAATTGAAAACCCGACAAGAACCCCAACAGAAATAAGTCCCACAACTGCTAGGCTAATTATAGTATTTCTTTTAGATTTATCCAAATAACTATCTCCGAAAACATTTATTCACAAATTTAGGAAACAATATGGATATTTTTGTCGTGTATAAAAATGTTCTTTGTTTTTACTTGTGGTCAAAATAAGGAAGATAAAATTTAAAATAAAAATTAGGAATCACAAGAGAACTAGTTCAGAAGGAAGAACCGAATCGTTATTATTAAGCATTACTTTTTCGGTTATTAGTTCCCTGGTGATTCAAACCTTATTCATCGAACCTCTTGAGGAAAGGTGATCGTTTTTGAAAATGAAGTGAACATCATTCTCAAATCCTTAAGAACGTAGTCTGTATTATTAGTTATAAATATTCTTATAAGTATTAGATTTAAGTATAGTATAGCAAAGAAAAAATCTCAGACCAAGAAAACAGATAGATTTAGTTGATTAATTTGGAAAAACGATATTCAAACATCAACAAGAAATTTGTTTGCTAAAAGTTAGATTGATAATTTAATATATATATGAAATTGATTAGAAGATGTGCTAAGTTAAAACTGGGCAAATGGTTGGATAACTATGGCTTTTAGAGATATAATAACAAATCAACAAAAAGTAGTGCAAGTTTTCACTGGGGATGAGATTGAAGAGCTTTTATCAGAAAGAAACCACAGACAAGTATTGCATTTCTTGTTTAAGGGACCGTTAACAGTAGAAGAGCTTGAGATTGCTTTTGAAAAATCGGGCAATGATAAATCCGATAAAAGCATTTATCGTTATTTAGACAAGCTCAAAAAAGCAGGTTTAGTAATTGAAGCGGGTAAAAGGATCTTTTCAGATCAAGCTAACCAAATTAAAACTCAAACACTATTTGCTCGGGTATCAAAGATTATTTTCGCTCCTATAAAATTCTATGAACAACAAGAGAAGATTGAAAGAAGATCTCTCGAACTTGTAAATGAAATTTTGAAGGAAAGATTGGGTCATAACGATTCCGCAGATTTAGATTGCTTGAAAGGCAAAATGGATGTCATCTACAAGCAAAGGAATCAAATAATGAAAGAATTCTTTGAAAATGTAAATAGTGACAAAATTCTTAATTTAATTCAAGATTTTGAAATCCATGAATTGTATCCCGTTTTAGATTTTGCTGGATGGATCTTATTATTTGAAGAGCATCCTGAATTTTTCAAAGAATTAGATAAATGCTTTAGATAACAATCTTTCATTAGAACAAGTCTTTGAACGGACAAGAGTCTACTTTTTTTAAGATTCGTTCTGAAAAAAACTACAGTATATTCTAGTTTATATGAAAAAAATATAAAACAGTATTCTCTTTATTACACGGTGTCAAAATGGAAACGCAAGACGTTATAATAAATAAAGAAAAACTTGTGAAAACTATCTATGATCTTGGTAGCGTTAAATGCTTGCAAGATGATAAAAATTGTGAGTTACTTCTAAACTTTCTGTTAAATGATCCTATGACTTTTGAAGATATTAAAGGAGCTTTCAAAGAGGTTAATGCTCAGAAATCAGATAAAACCATTTATGGTTACCTTAATCGGTTGAAAAAATCTCATCTAGTCATGGAAGCTGGGAAAAGAATAATCACTTATTCTGAAAGTCATATTAAAACTTTGACACTTTATTCTCGAACAGCAAAGGTGTTCTATATTGCTTTAGATTTATCTGGTGATGAAGAAGATAAGGTAGATGATTATTTCACAGTTATTGGACGCATCACTTGTCAATTATTAAATTTCAAGAAATTTGATGAAGCATGCTTTAGGAAATTTTATGATGAAACAACACAAAAGAAGCGAATTGATATAGAAAAAATCAATAATATTAGTAATCCTGAAATCCTGGATCTTGTAGCAACTTTCGATGTTCGTGCAACAAAATACGTTTTAGATACTGTTTGTTGGTTGGCATATATTGGAGAGCATCCAGAGATTTATCAAGAAATGACCAAGTGCTTTACTAAATAATTGCATATGAGTGGTGAATGCTTTCCATGTCTGACAACACTGATTTTTTGGATGAAGAATTTTCTAAATCAAAAATCAAACCAAAAACAAGACACAT
The DNA here is from genome assembly GCA_030629105.1 of Candidatus Heimdallarchaeota archaeon. Lineage (GTDB taxonomy): Archaea > Asgardarchaeota > Heimdallarchaeia > JABLTI01 > JABLTI01 > JABLTI01. Next base: position 3,915 of record DAOVPS010000101.1, on the reverse strand, counting down.
TGTTGAACAATTTGTAATGATAGATGCACTAACAAATGAAAAATCAATCGAATTTGGTCAATTAGGATTAGATTTAATTCTTTATGAAAGTAGAATCGAGCATCTAATCCAAAATGACATAATTCTTCAAATTGACACTAGTGAGGATAAGTACTATCTTGATTATGATGCTTATGAAGAGTTTAAGGAGAAACGCAATAAAAGAGATTTTATGATTATTGTTTCGATTGTTATACCAGCTATCTTGTTCCTGATTCTTGGGATTGCTTGGATTTTTACTGCAACCTAAAAAAACAAGATTTAATTAGAGAAACACTCATTTAGCATCATCTATTAGATGACCTAATTCTTCATAAAATTGTTTTATTGATATATCTATGAAATTCCGAGCCACAATTCTAGCCATTTCATCTACCATGGCAATCGGAAAAGGAACAATTTGAGGTGTTCCTGGTTTGGAATACTCAATTGATGATAAGGAGTATACAAGTTGTGCAACACGATTTCTGTAGCCAATTGGATCTGTTTTGCAAATCATCCAAGGAATGTCAATTCGCGACACCCAATCAAATATTTTCAAATAGAAGCTCATGTAGGGAACCAAACACTTTCTTTGTTGATCATCGAATCCTCTATCAATTCTAATAATTGGTACAGTGACATCTTTGTCTTCCAGAATCTGACTTAATAATCCAAAATCACTCCAGAAATTCTCAGGAACTGATCCTTTGAGAATATTACTAAAAATTACACTATTTATGAAAGATGTTAGGGCTTTATCTGCTGAATATTTTACAAAACCAAAATACAAAATATTTCTATGTAAGGCAATGTCTACTAATCGCTTGGATTGGCTTAAAGCTTCATAGAATTTTGGATCACGATAACTGTGAGGAACAATTGGACCATCGCGTATATGATAATGGGTTGGTTGTTCATCGAAACCTAACAAATCTATTTCATTATGCATTCGCTCCATTTGGAAATATGATTGAGCAAAATTCTGATCAGCAACAAAATCTTGTTGTTGTAAAGTAGTGATTTCTTCCACAGCACCATATCCAAAACTGTCATCTATATCTACTAAATCAGGAATGCTGACGAATTCACCTTCCGGACCTTCTGATGAAAATTTTCCAACCCAACGACTTGCTGATGCTACAGTGAATATTAATTGTCGACTACGAGTAAGATCATTTGTCGCAATTGGGCTCTTTACAGGGACAGTATATCGACTTGCATCAGATGCAGAAATAAGTTCATCTTTTGGAAAAGTAAATTTCAAATCAAGATTTTCTATTATTGGTGAGTCGTATATAATTTGGAAATTTGGTAATTTATCCAATTTTTTAATTAGCTCAGAAATTTCTTTTTCAGAATCCAAATTTCTTAACTCAAATTGGTATTCAATGGAACCTATAGGTGAATAGCATTTTATCGCAAAAGGATTATCAGCTAAAATGCAATCGGATACTTTCTTTCCAAGTAATGCTGCACGGATTTTATCGCCGGGAACTGAAGAAATAGTTCTCCGAGCAATTTCCTTTGCTTTTCTTGTGAACCCATTTGTTATAGAATCGGAAATGGATAATTTTGCGCGATCCACTTTTTTATATTTCTTTTTTTCTCCTGGTAATACAGAAATAAGTTTTGATTCCAGTAAAAAGTTAATTGATTTTATTATAGTCTCCTTTATTCTTTCTGATTCCAAACCTGTTTTTTTCAGTAAATGTGCAACTATTTCACTTTCAGAAATACCTCTATTATTTTTTATCTGATTGAAAACAGCAACAATTAGATAAGGAGAAAGTTCTAACATTCTAAACATATGTCAACGATTTCAGTATATAAATTTTAGAGGGAATCTCCATTATTCTAGTAAAATATCTCGAGACAATACATTAAATAATCATAATTTCCCAAATTTAAAGTTGGGAATAATAAATTTTAGAGCACTTATGGAATTAATCGGATGTAGTTATAGTTATAATTCCATATCTACTCAATGATATTAGACTCTTTAAAATGTGATAGTGTATGATTCGATCGAAAGCACCAAAAGATGAAAAAATTTCTGAAGAAAATCTCATTGGGAAATCTATCGTTGACCCAAATGGTCACATAATAGGAAAATGTATAGGTATTTTTGAGGATGACAAAAAGAAATTACGAATGAAAATTGCTATCAAAACTGAACTCAATAGTGATTTTATTGTGGAGGAAACCATACCAACACAATTAATCAAAAACATTGGAGAAGTAATTTTACTAAAAAGAGAGTTTGAAATACAACCCATCGCATTAGAGGATATAGTTACTTTTGAAGTACCGGATGAGAAGGTTGATACCCCTCAAATTAAAAAATCTGAAGTGAAAACTAAAGCAATTCCTGTTAAAAAAGAAGCTATTGAAAAGAAGCAAGAAGTAAAAAAGAAAGTTAAGAAGGAAACCACAACAAAATCCAAGAAAATAACACAAAGCCAAAATGAGCAATTTAATGAACTATTTCATCCCATTCTTGAAGAAAAGGATTCTAAAATTAGAAATGTTCGGATTGTAGAATTGGTTAAGAAAGTAATAGCAAAAAAAAGTTTCGCGGAAATTGCTATGCCATTACTAATGGATTACATGGCTGATGTAGATTTGAATATCAGAACTATAGCAGCTACAATTTTTAACCATATATCAGAAAGAAGCCCTCAAGTACTTCTTCACTATCTCCCTGAGGGATTAGAATCAGTATATAATGAACCAAGTAAAGATATAGAGCAATTGATAATTAACTACCTAACTAGAACCGCAACAGATGTAAATAGTAAAATTTTACTGACGAACATCAGTAGTTTCTTTTTTAAACTAATAATTAAACGCACATTCTTAAAAAATATCACTAGGAGTAGAATACATAATCTTAACTTGAAAATTTTTGTAAACAATTTCTATGTGCAGGAAATGTTGATCAATAATTTTTTGAAGAGAATTATAGAAAAGAAGGAAGATGCTCAAGAATTTGCACAATATTTGAAGGATTACAATGCCATAATAATTGCTTTCACTTTGATAAAAGAATATAGCAAACCAGATTGGAAAATATTTCTAGAGTCTCCATATTTAGAGAGAAATTTTGAAAAACCATTTATTAAATCAATAGAAAACATAATTGAACAATTTAATAATGGAAATATCAATGACTTAGCAGATATTCTGGATTCTAAATTGGGTTATCATTTTTCGTATCAACTAATCCAAAAGATGATTAAATTACAGATTGATGATGTTTTAGCTAATGTCTCGATTATTCCTATAGAAATTCTGAGCTCATTATTCAAAGATGATAAAGATCGAGTAATGCAAATAATCTTAGATTTACTCTATAGACAAGAAATTTCTGCACAAATCACCATAATTGATGGAAAAACATTCATTTCACCACGTGATTTGTAATGAGAGAAATTTAGAAGAAAAAGGATGAGAATCTCTCTTCAATATTTTTTATTCTCAAATTGGACTATTTATTTTCTTGATTTTTTGTTGTTTCTTGACTCTGAGTGAAGCAGCAACCATTGCCAATTGAGTAATTATCATAGAGACATGTTGAGTGACTAGCTTTGATTGATCTTCTGCCTCATCAATCAAATCATCTATTGCAAATTGTAAATTTAATTCCATTTCTGTTAACGACTTTACAGCTTCCAGATTAGATGCATTGACAGTTTTTTTCACTTTTTTTCACCTCTTTGTTTGTTTTTAGTCAAATGCACAGCTGACTAAATACATACAAGCACATATGTTTTACATACATAAACATATTTAAAACTATGTATTTGAAATTGAATTGAATAATATACGTTATTTTCCTTCATTTTTTCTTCGTTCAATCTTCTAACAACTTCTCGATTTCACTTATCTTTTGTC
>DAOVPS010000106.1:0-11274 GCA_030629105.1 Candidatus Heimdallarchaeota archaeon | reverse complement strand
GAGCAGCAATTGATATTGAAGTTTATACACCAGATATGACTCATTTAGTAGATCCAAAGAAAGCAAAAGAGAAAATCATCTCTGTAGCTTTTGCTGGAAATGATGGCTTAAAAAAAGTTTTTACTTTGAAAAGAGATGATGTCCCTCTGGGAACTCGTTCAAAGACTCTAACAGATGATGTTGAAATTCAATTCTTTGATGATGAAGTTGAGCTAATTCGTGAAACTTTCAAACTAATGCAAACCTATCCGGTTATCATTACCTTCAATGGTGACAATTATGATCTCCCCTATCTCTTTAATAGAGCTGAATTGTTAAAGATAAATCGAAAAGAAAACCCAATTTTAGTAGTGCGAGACAACTGTAAAATAAGAAATTCAATTCATTTTGATGCTTATCGCTTCTTCAATCAGGCTGCAATAAAGGTTTATGCTTTTGGTTCTAAATACAGTGAAAGCTCTTTGGATGCAGTAAGTAGTGCTTTACTCGAGAGTAATAAAATTAAATTGGATAAAGACATCGGCTTTTTAGATTGTTATACACTTGCTGAATATAATTTCATTGATAGTAAATTAACACTTGAATTAACAACATTTAATGATTCAGTAACAATGCGTCTTATTATACTATTAATGCGTTTAACTGGAATGACTTTTGAAGATATTACTAGGCAATCAGTATCAAGTTGGATTAGGAATTGGCTGTTTGCTGAGCATAGAAGAAGAGGGTACTTGATTCCTCGACCTGAAGAAATCATAGGCTCTCGAGGGGATTCAACAACAGATGCAATGATAAAAGGTAAAAAATACAAAGGAGCAATTGTTGTAAATCCGGATCCTGGGATTCATTTTGATGTAACAGTATTAGACTTTGCAAGTCTGTACCCAACTATCATTAAGATTTGGAATTTATCATATGAAACGATGAATTGCACTCATGCAGAATGTAAAAATAAGAAACGAGTTCCTGATACTGAGCACTGGGTTTGCATAAAAAATGCAGGATTAATGTCAATTTTAGTTGGATTCATAAGAGATATGCGAGTTTCTTGGTTTAAACCAAAAACAAAGGATATGTCTCTTGATCAAACTACCAGGAATTTCTATGAAGTAATCCAATCAGCACTTAAAGTCGTAATTAACGCTTCTTATGGAGTATTTGGAGCTTCTCATTTTCCATTTTATTGCCCCCCACTTGCAGAAGCTACTACAGCTATCGGCCGTGAAGCAATCACAAAAACAATAGAGAAATGCAATGAAATGGGAGTAGAAGTAATCTATGGAGATACAGATTCCGTTTTCCTAAAGAATCCAAAGCAAGAGCAAATAAAAGAACTAATTAAATGGAGTGATGAGGAGCTAAAAATTGATCTCGATGTAGATAAAACATACAGGTATCTAGCTCTTTCAGACCGAAAGAAAAATTACCTGGGGGTCTACCACGATGGTAACGTGGATGTAAAAGGATTACTTGGTAAGAAAAGAAACACTCCTCCATTTTTAAGGAATCTCTTTAATAACATCGTAGAAATTCTCAGTGAAATAAAATCAGAAGATGACATTGATTCAGCAAAGAATCGTATCGAAGATATTGTTCAAGATATTTATTCAAAACTAAAGAAACGTCAACTATCGATTGAAGATTTGCAATTCCGAGTGCAGCTAAACAAGAATTTAGATCAATATGTGAAAACAACACCTCAACATGTGAAAGCAGCCAGATTAATGGTTGAGAAAAAAGGTGTTGAATTAGGTGCTGGTGATCTCATTTCATTTGTTAAGACAAAAGGATCAGAGGGCGTTAAACCTATAGAACTCGCAGAAGTGAGTGAGATTGATACTGACAAATATTTAGCACAAATGGATTCAACATTAACCCAAGTGCTTGATCCTATAGGAATTTCTTTTGATAAAATAATAGGCATTCGTTCCTTAGATGATTTCTTTTAATGAAAAAGAAAAACTATAAAGAAGCATCATCATCTTTTCGCTTCTTTTGTTGTTCAAGTTTTACCTCAAGTTCTCTGAAGGTTTTAGAGCTTACAATCCTGCCATTTTCATCTCTGTGATAAGGAATAGCTATTGCAATGAGTTCATCCAAATTATTTTTCCTTCTGATATCATTGATTTCCAACAACCTGCCATAAGTCTCTGGACTAAGGACAATAACACCAATTTCCGGAATTTCATCAGCATATTGTGTTGCTCGAGAAAGAGGTTTGATATCAATGCGATCATCAGAAACACCGAGAGAATGGAGGAAATCAGTTACATCTTTAGCACGTTTCTTAAAATTCCAAATAAGTTCTGGAATTTCCTTTCCATTTTTAGCTAAATTATCTGTTGTTATACCTATCAGTACTTTTTTCGCAAGTTTAAATGCTACTTCTAGAAGTAGTTTATGACCGCCATGTAATCTATCAAATGTACCACCAAGACAACCATACTCGAATTGATACTCTATGTTTTTGGTCACTTCTTTTCCTCACGAAATTCCTAACAAAGATTATGAAATAAATAATACGTATGTGATAAATTTGGATTCCTTTTAAGACCTTCGTTAAATTAGCAAACTGAAAACAAGGAAAATCAAAAATAAAAGAAAAAAAGTGAAGATTAAAATCTTCGCTTATCAGAAGCCGCGCAAAATAGGATTCCAAAGAAGCCTACTACACCAGCTACAAACGAAAAGACAGTCGGCAGAATAGCTGGCATATTACCGGATCCTAAAGGATTCGTTACTGTAGTTGTTTTCGCAAGTATATTACTAATCATTTGTGGAGAAACAGTCCACCAAATAACTAGGACTAATAAGATGCCAATAAAAACTCCAGCGGTGACCAAAGATTCTGTACTACTGTAACTCCATTTAGAACGGGTACCGAAAGCAAGTGATATTGCACCAAGTAAACCAATGAACCAGAAAACGAGGAGCCAATAATAATGAGCAAAATGAACGACACTAATAACTTGTAAAGCTAAAGAGCCACAAATAAGAATACCACCAATTACTGCACCAGGTTTAACTCCTTTCAATTGCTTACCAGTACCAGCAACTATGAATAACGGTGCTATTGCCACGAGAAATGATGCAATGGTTGATAATCCAATCGCACCAAAAGTCCATCCAACCATTACTGATTGAGTGGCTGGAATTAGATCAGTCAAGGAATAGAAAATTGTTTCGCCTTGAAAGAGAGCGAAATAAGCAGTAAGCGCGACTATAGCCCCAAGACTGATACCTGAGATGGTATAATACTCCATTTTATCTGTGTCAAATGCCATTCCCCCTAAAACATACGTAACTCCCGCGATAAGTCCTGCAGCCCAAATGAATAAAAACCAGTAGTAATGGGCGATCTCTACCAGAGTGATTACTTGTATTGCAACAGAAAGTGCAATAACAAAACCACCGATAATAGAACCTGGCTTAACCATTTTTGTAGAAGCTCCAATATTTTTGATATATAGTAAAAGAGAAATCAATCCTAAAAGGGTTTTCTTATAACAATTTTATCAAGCAGTTTATTTCTGTTTATTTAAACCAATTCTCATCCCAATCCAACCTATTCCTAACCTGTTTGGTCTGAATACAAAGATAAAAATATAGTGTTTATAAAATATATTTTAGAATAGTTCAAAGAGCTAAGAAAAGCTTAAAAAAATTGATACAATAAATAGTCAATTAAGAAAGCTTTTTTTTAGTGAAAGTATTGTTATTTGATAATAGAAAAAAGTAGGTTAGATAAAAAATGGTATTTGGAAAATTTGTTCGTTGGTTAGGTGGCGGAAAATCCACCCGAGATTATATTATTGATTTGAAAATGGTTAATAAACGACTATTACGATCTTCTAAAAAGCTTGAAACTGATGAGAAGAAAATACAAAGAAAGACTAGGGATGCAATGAAACGGGGCCTGATGGATCAAGCTAGATTGTATGCCTCAAATGTTGCTAGAAATCGAAAGTGGGTCTATAGTTATACTCGACTCACTACAAGAATTGAAGGCATTATTTTCAGGTTAGAACAAGCTGATTCTGTCCAGCAATTAGCTAGTGAATTAAAAGGAATGGCTGGCGCTTTACGAGAAGTAAATGCTAGTTTGAATGCTCCTGAAATTTCCGCATTAGTTGAGGACCTTGAAAATTCATTCGAAGGCATCGAAATGACTACTGACATGATGGATGAAGACTTTGAAAATATGATGTCCCTCGATGTTGATGAAACTGAAGTTGATAAAATCATGGGCGAAATTGGAACTGAAATCGGTCTTGGTGCCGAAACAGGTTTACCAACCCCAGATATTCGTTCTACTGAATTAGCCAAAGAAATAGAAAAACTTCGAGAAGATAAGGAGTAATTGTTTTTCTTAAAGTTCAGCTCACAGTTGCTGAACTCCCGTTTTTCTTTTCGTTTTCTTTTTCCTTTTCACAAATCTTTTTTTAGCTTAATGTTATTACAGTAAGAAAGTTAGCTTAATTTTGGCTTGGTGAGTTCCTTGTCGACTTATGAAGAAGAACCAAAAAAAATACTTATCGCCGGTTTACCCGGAGCCGGTTTACGAACAATAAAAGCAGTTGTTGTTGATAATACTCCTCCCAAAGAACTAAAAGCTGTTATGGAAAAGCTTGACGTTGGGAATACAATGAGAGACCTTTTGCAAAGAAAAGTACTCGTAGTGAGATGCGGTGGTGAGTATTCAATTCAAGACGTGATTTCAAGTGACAGTGATCCAATATACAAAAACGTCGAAGCCTTAGTTTTCGTTTTAGATATAAACGAACAATCAAAGTTTTCTATGGCAAAATATTGGTTTGATGCTTTGGTAAAACATATGCGAAAATTTAGTGTTAATGCTAGAATTTACTTACTATTGAACAAAATCGATAAAATGGCAGAGCAAGAAAATATTTCCGATTACATTCGGGCTATAAAGAATTTGTTCATAGATGAAGGTTCAGATGTTGTTATACATGAAACCAGTATCTACGATGCATCCACTTTTTATGCTTTTAAGGATGTCTTAATGAAAGAAGCGGATGATCAAATTCCAGTGAAGCAATTCCTTAAACGTTCTCTCCGAGGTTCGTCATTCTTAGGTGTGGCAGTATATTCTAAAGATGGCTTACCAATTTACGGTGCAGGTGAATTACCTCAAATTGTAGAAATTGCTGCTAATGTGATGTTGGGTTCTGTCAGTAGAATCTCAGATGAACTCGAGCAAGGTGATGAAATCAGCTCTACGATTTTACAAATGAAAAAGAAGTCCTTCATGGTTTTCAAAGCAGTTAACGAAAACTGTGTCTTTATTGGGTTAAGCAAACGAAGACCCAGATTAGGACAAATGTTAATTGAAACAGATCAAATTGTGGAAGTTCTAAAGAAAGCAGTAGAATAGAAACAAGCAAAAGCTCAACTTGTTCCTATTTGATTCTGTTTCAGAGTAATTATTTCTGGAAGGTCGACTGCAACTTCTTCCATTAATTTTCTTCTTATGCTCGCAAGAACAGCATTCTCAAGATTTCTTTTTTCTAAGATTACTATTGGTATTTTTTGGAGTTGAGCTGTTAGTAATCCCTCATAAGTTGCTTCACCAACTAGAAGAACATCCAAATTGAGCTCATTCACGATTTCCATTAATTCATCTCTAATTTCATAGAAAAAAGCTATTTTCTGCACCTTAGCTTGATTGTATCCTAAATAACATAAATCATTACTAATGTGTTGCTTGAGTAATTCAAGTAAATCATTATATGTGATTTTCTTTTTTCGTTCACCCAATCGACCTGTTTTCTTTTCGTTCTTCTTATGTTTATTTTGATACTTTATAACTAAAGGTGAATGGTATTGGAAATCGAGAAGATTTAGTAGATAATCAAATCCTCCATTTTCTGTGATTAACCAATCCTCGCCAAGAGAATAAACACTAATGTTATTCTCCAATAAGATCTTTAATAGGTCAAGGTATTCTTTTCTGATTTTCCTATGACTTCCTCGAGTGAAAATTGGAGGAAAAATAGTAATTATTAATTGAACATCTTCTTTTGCAGCAGTAGCAACAGCTTTACGTGTAAGTCTTGCTGAGATTATACATTTCTTAATTTTTGTTTTTGATTTGTGTAACCTATCCTCACCAATAATAATTCCTGCATTTTCTCCTACTTTTTCTTTGAACCCCTTACGTATTTTCTCCAAAACTTGAATTACTTCTTTCATCTACCATCACTATCGAATATTGGCAATTTACACTCATATACTTTCTCGGATAATCTAAATATTTTGTTTCCAAACTTAAAAGCATAGATAATAGAGAGGGGTCGCCAAAAGAATTAATTAAAGGAAAAATAACACATAAAATACTCTAGAACCATTAACCTACTCTCAAAAAGTCTTAAAAGAGATAAAAAAAATAATGGAACTCGGAAGATAAACTTAGCCGAAAGTTTAGAATTATTACTACTGTGGGTGTATAATAAAAATGGTTAAAAACCCGTTACAAAGCTTCTTCGAAGCGAAAAGCATAGCAATTTTTGGTGCTTCATCTGCTACAGATAAACCAGGTTATGTAATTGCAGAGAATTTCATAAGGAATTTTGAAGGTAAAACATATCTGATAAATCCTAAAGGAGGAGAAATTCTAGGACAACCTGTATACAAATCAGTGCTTGATTTTGATGATCCAGTAGAAGAAGCCGTAATTATTGTGCCAGCAAAATACGTGCCTTCATCTATGGAGGATTGCGCCAAAAAAGGGATAAAATCCGTTGTAATAATCACCGGTGGATTTAAGGAGATTGGCGAAGAAGGAAAGAATCTTCAGAAACGAATTGATGAAATCGCCAAGGAAAACAACATTAGAATAATTGGCCCAAATTGCATTGGGCTTTTTTATCCCAAAAGGGGAATTGATATGGTCTTCTTACCTGAAAGTAAATTGACTAGACCCAAAAATGGCGGTATATCTATTCTCACACAAAGTGGTGCTTTTGGATCAGCATTTCTAGATATAATGGGTACTCTTGGGAATGGCAACTACCTCTCAAAATTCGTTAGCTATGGGAATGCATCGGACATCAATGAAGCAGACATCTTGGAATATTTAGGAGAAGATCCGGAAACAAAAATTATTCTGGCTTACTTGGAAGGTTTTAATGAAGGAAAACGATTCATAGAAGCTGCTAGAAAAGTTTCTTTGAAGAAACCGATCATAGCGATAAAAGCAAACCGAAACGAAGCAGGAGCTCATGCAGTCGCCAGTCATACAGCATCTCTTGCTGCAAATGATGCAGTAACTGACGCTTTGTTTAGAGAAGCAGGAATTATACGTGTATATACTTGGGACGAATTATTTGACTGTATGGTTGCTTTCAATAGCTCATTATTGCCAGAAGGCAATCGTGTTTTGATAATTACTGATGGTGGAGGAGCAGGTGTTATGGCTTCTGATTCCGTTGGTGAATTAGGCTTGGAACTAGCAGAAATATCTCCTGCTATTCACAAGAAAATGAAGAATGACTTACCTGCATTTTTCTCCGTTGAAAATCCAATTGATTTAACTGGAAGTGCTACAGCAAAGGAGTATATTTATTCCTTAGAGCAAACGAAGGATGACCCAAATATTGATTCTATAACATATATTATCATACCAACACCTCCTGCAATCAATGTGAAAGACCTAATGGAAGGACTAAAACCATATGCAAAAACAATGAACAAAACCATTACTTTTTGTGCACTTGGTGGGGCTGAAGCGGTTTACATTCGAGAAGAGCTAGAACAAATGAACTTTCCATTTTATCCCACACCTGCAAGAGCAATCTATGGGATAGATAAACTAACTGAGTATGCAGACTATCTCCGGGATCACGGACAAAAGCTGCCAGTCATAAGAGAGATTCCAAAGTAGAAGGTGAAAGAGAAATGAAAATTGATACCAAATCAATAGATATAGCTCACAAAGAAGGAAGAGATTTTCTCTTAGAGCATGAAGCTTTGAAAATCTTTGAAAGTGTAGGTATAATATTTCCACCAAATGCCTTAGTGGATAATACTAAGGAAGCATTGTCATTCGCAAAGAAAGTTGGTTATCCAGTAGTTATAAAAGCAATGTCTCCACAAATTTTGCACAAATCGGATTACAAAGCTGTTGTAATTGGAATAAATGACGATGAAGAGTTAGAAGCAAAATTTGATGATATGTCAAAAAGACTCGCGAAATATGATTTAGTGGGAATACTGATTGAGAAACAAGTGAAGAAAGGAACCGAATTAATTATTGGAATGAATATTGATCCAACATTTGGTCCAGTAGTTGCATTTGGGATAGGAGGAATACTTGTCGAAGCAATCAGTGATGTAACTTTTCGATTATGTCCTACAACAAAGGAACGAGCTCTACGAATGATTAACGAGATAAAAACACAGAAGATGCTCAATGGTTTCAGAGGTCTACCACCAATTGATAGAGACGCTATGGCTGAAATGATCGTCAAGGTTTCACAATTAGCTATAGATTTAGAAGACTACATCAAAGAAATAGATCTTAATCCGATCATTGCAAATGAAGATGGTGTTTTTGGTGTTGATGCTCGGATAATTTTAAAGAAGAAATAGATTGTGCTCTCAAGCATAAATTTCTTTTTTTCTTATTTTTTAACAACTAATTAATAAATGCCAATAAAGATAGCTTCATTGAAGAATACTTTAAATAGCTAATAATAACGATTTTTGATAATAAAAATTCACGTAAGGACTGGTCAAATTTTGTTAGATGAAGAAGAGAAAAAAATCAAAGATTTAATTCTAAAATACGGCTTGGAAAACGCAATTCATCATAATGGAAAAGCAAACGATAAAGCCGTAATGCAAAAGATAATGGCTACACATGCCGACCTAAGAAAACACTCAAAGAAGATAATGGATTTTGTAGAAGAAATCATACCTACTCTAAATGAATTATCTTTAAATATTCAAACTGAGAAATTGACCAAGATCGCTCCTGAATTACTCGAGAGAAAAGTGATTGAAAAGAAAACAAGAGAACTACCCCCGCTCAAAGATGCTAAAAAAGGGAAAGTAGTAACAAGATATGCACCTGAACCAAATGGGGAAATGCATTTAGGACATGCTTATACAGCATTTTTCGCACATTATTATGCCAATAGATATGGTGGAAAATTCACATTACGTTTTGAGGATACCAATCCAAAACAAGAACGAATCGAGTACATGGAAGCTCACCGAGACGCATTAGATTGGTTAGGATTGAAACCAGATAAAGAAGTAGTAGTTTCTAATGATATGCCCATTTTTTATGAAAAAGCAGAAGAATTAATCAAAAAAGGGAATGCCTATACTTGTACTTGTGCAGTTGACGTTATGAGAGATTTACGTTCAAAAATGAAATTATGTGATCATGCAAAAAAGAAACCAGAAGCAATTATAAAAGAATGGGGAAAAATGCTGAAGGGTGAGTATGAAGAAGGAGAAATCGTTCTGAGATTAAGAGGTGATATGCAAAGCCAAAATGCGGTTATGCGTGATCCAGCTATTTTGACAATTAGAAAGGATTCCCATTGTATCCAAAAGAGAAAGTACAATGTATGGCCTTTGTATGATTTTGCAAGTGCAATTGAAGATAATTTATGTGGAATAACCCACATTGGTCGAAGTGCGGAATTTGATACCAGAATTGAGTTGCAAAACAAAATAAGGGAACTTCTTGGATTATTACCACATCCATATATCTTCCATTATGCGAGATTCAATGTAATTGGCAGCCCTGCTTCTAAGCGCAAAATAATCCCATTAGTAGAAGAAGGAAAAGTTGAGGGGTGGGATGACATAAGATTAGTGACAATAAAGGGTTTGAAGAAAAGAGGTATCCTCCCTGAAACAATAAAGCAAATCGCGACAGAAGTCGGTATGACACCTCAACCAACGAATATTGATTGGAGTTTAATTTCAGCAACTAATAGAAAACTCATAGATTTAAGTTCAAATAGGTATTTCTTTGTTCCTGATCCTGTTATTTTGTTTGTTGCAGGTTTATCTGAAAAAAGAGTCGAAGATATACCATTACATCCTGATGACCCAAAAAGAGGGTCGAGAAAGATAGAAACTGGAAACTTTTTCTTTATACCTAGAAGTGATTATGACAATTTGAAGAAAGGACAAGAGTTTCGATTGAAGGATTTGTATAATGTAAAGGTTATTAGCAAAGAAGCAGACTTGAATTCCAAAAAGGATCTCCCGAAAATGTCTGCTGAATTGAAAAACTTGTTGAAAAAATATCCAACGCATCTCATAACAGAGTATACAGGTGAAGAACTAAAACCCGGTTCAAAAATCCAATGGGTTATAGCTGATTCATTAGATACCCTTGTTATTCAAGTTAAAGTACCAGATGTTCTTTTCATAAATGATACTTTTAATGAAAATAGCCTGAGGATTGTTGAGGGAATTGGTGAAAAAGCAATTGCATCTCTAAAAGTAGATGATATAGTACAATTCGAAAGGTTTGGTTTTGTAAGAATAGATCGAAAAGAAAAAAACAAATTATTCGTAAACCTAGCTCATAAGTGAATTAGAAGTATTACAGTTACCATCACTACTTTCTACTAGAAATAAAAAAGATAATACTTCCAAAAACAAATGTATTAATAGAGTTAAGCTCAATAACAAATAGAGCTAAAATAGAATTTGAAATTGGAGTATAACCAATTAAGTAAAAATTGGTCGGTAACAACATGGATCAATGGAAAATATTTCTATTAATTTTTGGATTTGTAGTACTCCTAATCATCATAGCATCGCTTAGGAGAAAAAAACAGAAGAAAGAACCTCGACAAGCAGTTCACACGTATTTAGAACACGGTGATTATGTTTCTGCGGGGCGAATGTTCTTGCGGCAGAAAAAAGAAGTAGACGCAGCAAATCTCTATTTTCAGATGCCCCCAGACAAAAAACCACTGTATGAGTCTATGATTCTCCAACAATTAGGTGCCCAAACTGCACAGTTATTCTGGATAAAAACAGGTAGAAGACTAGAAAGAAGTTCTCCAGATCAAGCCAAGATTGCATATCTACTTGCCGGAGCACATTTTGATGCAGTAAAGATGTTCATTGATAGAAATGATTCTACAAACGCAATAGAAATTGTCAAACACATAACAGTTAGTCATCAAGAAAGCACCGTAAGAAGATTATCTCAATATGCATTTAATCGCGGGAAATATACTGTTGCTGCTGATTTATTACGGGCTATAGGGTTAG
>DAOVPS010000043.1:0-18233 GCA_030629105.1 Candidatus Heimdallarchaeota archaeon | reverse complement strand
GACAAAATTTTCTTGTATAGAAAGATAATTAGATGGAAAGTGATAGATTTATAATTATTAAAACGTAAAATCTTAACGAAAAAGGGGACATGTCGTTGGAAATTGCGGAAGATTTTGGTTTAAAAACTTACAACATCACTGCTAGTCAATTACCTTCAATAATTGTGAAGCTGTTAAAAGTAGGTCGACCATTCTATTTACCATCAGTTGAAGAACTAAATTTGCCGGATGTTACTATTGATCAAGTTATTCTCGTAATAATTGATAATTTTAGTTTATATGAAGTAATAACTTACCAGCCAACTTGGATGATAAAGAATCTAGAAAACCTTTTGCTCATAGACACAGAATCCAAAATGAAATCACTCTCAGGTCCAATGCTTGAATCCACCTTTTACAGTAAAGATAGTCTCACCTTTAATTTGCTTTCTGCTCTTAATTTCAATGGAAAACAAGTAAAGGCGATTGCTCGAGAAGAAGATATCCCCAAGATAACAAAAGAACAATCACTAGTACAAACGGAAAAATCAGACGTTAATATCTATGTGCAAGCGATTAAAGCAATTAACAGAAATGATTTGCTCGTTCTGCATTTTGCAGATTTCGATGAGATGTATGAAAGATATTCCATGAATCCCCCAGAGGATATTGCTTCAAAAATTATGAGACGAACTGATAAATGGCTCAATCTCTTTTGGCAACAATCAATAGATGATACAGTAATGTTAGTAGTTGGGAATGATGGCAAGAAACCCCTTGAAATGAATCTTCAAGGACAAGCTGCAGAATGGAAACGAGCAAATTTGCCAATTGGCTTCATCAAGTTCCCAAAATGATTTCTTTTCGTATCATCATACAGTTGTTGTTGTTGTCGTCAGTGCTAATATTATTATGATTAATGTAATGACCAGTGCCAGTGCTCCAATAGTTATGCAGAACCATCCAAAATTAACTTTCTTTGCTAATCTCAGAAATAGTTCTATCGTAGCGAATCCTACAACTGCTGAAATTATTACTGCTAAAATCATTCCATACCATGGGATGCCCACAAATGAATATTCTCCTTGTATTAAATCTATGATTATAATTAGAATATTCCCCCCAATGATCGCCGGTATGCTCAGGAGAAAACTTCCCCGTAAAGAATCTTCTTCATTTACGCCTTCAATTAGCATAGTTCCTATAGTTGTCCCTGATCGTGAGATTCCTGGAATTATAGCAAGACCTTGGGCTAACCCAACAATCAGCATTTCCCATTTTTTCATTTCGTAAAGAGATTTTTTTGCGGTTTTTCTTCGCGACACTAAAATGAATATTCCTGTTGCAATCAAGAAAACGCCAATAATCAATGTAATAATATCTCCACTTGCTAATCGCCCATTCGCAAAATAGAGGTCGCCTTCTTGTAGTAAAAACTTGATCACAAGAAGAAGTGGCACACCAATAACTGCTGTTCCTGCTGTTGCTATGAGAAGGAATCTCCAGAGGATTTTCCTTTTTTCCGATTCTGTAAACTTTTCTTCCTCAATAGATTCTTCTTCTTCTATTGTTTGCACTTCAGCATTCTCTACGTTTTCTTCTTTCTTCCTTGATTTAATATTGAAAAGTAAAAAGATATCTTTCCTGAACCGAACTAAGACGGCAAGCATTGTTCCAAGGTGGAGAAACAATGCAATTGCTACTGCATTGGTTGGGTCTCCAAACCAGTTCAAGATAAGAACGACTTGACCTTCACTAGAAACAGGTAGCCATTCCAATAATCCTTGTACTATCGCAAGTAAAATTATAAGACCAATTCCAACCGCCATTGTATCTGCCTTCTATTCAAAGAAAAATAGAACTTGAAATACAAAAAAGTTTTCAATCATCTAACCATAATTGATAAAACTTTCACGTTTTTAAACGATATAGATTCAATATATATAGTCTAAAAGAAATAATACAGCATGTATTAAGGAGATTGACTTATGGCAAAAGTAAAAATTGTAGCAGATTCAACTTGTGATCTACCAATTGCTGTTATAAAGAATCTCGATATTGAGATTATACCTGCAAATGTTATTTTTGGTGATCAAATGTACTCACATTATGATATTAGCAACGATGAATTCTATAAGCGACTAAAAAAAGGTGAAATGTCATCAACTGGTGTTCCTGCTCCAAAGGTTTTCAAAACGGCATTTGATAATGCCCTCAAAACTGCTGATGAATTAATCGTTTTAACTCTTTCAAAGAAACTCTCAGCCATGTTTCAAACTGGAACTCTTGTTGTTAACAACTTCTTTGATGAAAGGGTTACACTTGTTGATTCAGAAACTGTTACTTTAGAAATGGGAATAATAACCTATCTTGCAGCAAAATTAGCTAAAGAAGGAGCTTCAAAAGAAGAGCTGTTACAATACATAAATGACTTTCTCATTCCAAACTCCCAATTACTAGGTGTAGTTAATACTCTAAAGTATTTGAAAAGAAGTGGTAGAATTAGCACTATTTCTTGGTTGATAGGCTCTGTTTTATCTATAAGACCAATCGTTCGTATGGAGGATGGATTGATAAAATCCCCGGGAAAAGTTCGGGGTAAAGAACATGCTTTAAAAGTCATGAAGAAAGTTGCTAAAAAAATCGTAGCAAATAAAAAATCTGATTCTATAATAGTTGGACACAGTCACGACCTTGAAAGTGCACTGAAATTTGAGAAAATAATTAAGGAATTACCAGATGCTCCATCTGACATTATAATAGGTGAGATTGGCCCGGTTGTAGGAACACACCTTGGTCCAGGAGCAATTGGATTTGCTTGGATCGGTGATTTTGAGGAAGACTGGATTAAATAACGTTCATTCACTAGTAGCTAAGTTTTCATCCACTTTTTTGGTTTTAACAAAGAAACCTAAGAGCATAAACAACATTCCTATTCCCACGAATATGAATTCAATGCCATTTAAAATTTGAGCATTTTCCCATGCACTGGCAAGAACATTTGATAGAATATTTGGAATTAGTGAACCTATACTTAAGCTAAATCCAGTTAAGAAATATTTTAAACAAAGCCTTATGTTTTCATCTTGTGTGTGTTTTAGAGCTCGTGAGAAGTAGATGAAGATTACTACGATCATAGTTATACACATGGGATAAAATATCCCCATAAAGAAAGGAGAAGTTTGGCTATCTGCAGTTTCCCCTCCACCAGATTTTATGGAATACCAAAGATTAGAACTTGTATTACTTAATCCAAATAAAAGTCCGCCTATTGTTAATACCACAAGAATTGCTGGTAGAAGAATTTCCCATTTTAAAGCAAAATGAGTACCAAAATTGAATGCTATAGAGCTAAGCATCAGTAATACTAAGCCACAAACTAAAGACAAAGTATAGATTTTTGTGAGAACTAGCATAGCGGTAGGATTACTTTGCGAATAAACAAAAGCTCCAAGTGGTAAAAAGACATAACCTATTGCCAGAAAGAAGAAACTACTTGCGAACAACCAATTTATCTTTTCAGTTGGACACCTCTTCAAAACAATTGTAGTAATGATTACTAGCATAATGAAACTAGAAGCTCCTACAACAAGGCTGAGATAATTTATCCAACTTAATATCATTTGAATCCCAGATTTTTAACTCACGAGAAAAAAGAACTCAGATGTATTTAAAAATTCTTTCGAGTAGGTATGCTTTTGATTATAGATTATTCAGTCCCAAGTTCTACTTCAATATTCTTAACATAGATGTCTCTTCCACCACTAATCTTGGTATTATTGGACTTACATTTTGGGCACTCGAAGATATTCACTAAATCAACGACGAAATGATCTACATCCTTCCTCTTTGCATCAACAGGTCCATTAAACCCGCAATCTTTACAATCAATTTCCCCTTGCTGTCCTTCAATTATCAAATCTGCTTTTTCAGCTAAGGTACCTTCAGCTGCAATTTCAAAGGCAAACTTTAGCTGTTCGTTATTAAGCATAGAGAATTCACCGACCACTAATTCCACTTTCTTAATTCTTGTTGCTTTGTTTTCTTTAGCAACTTTAGTAATCGTCTCTACAATACCAACTGCAGTTGAGAATTCATGCAATGATAGTACCTCTAGTTTTTCTTAACACCTAACACAACTACCTTTTATTGATAAATTTGTGTATACAACTTGTGAGGTGGAGAAATCCTTTCATATTAAAAACTATAGTAACAAACCTCCAATAGAAAAAGAAAAGCAATAATATAAAAGGGAGAAAATAACCTTTAAATTACCATCCAACTCAAAAGTAAATAGCGAGGAAGAAAAAATTGTCTAAAAGTAGCAAAGCTAAGAAAGGGAAAACCGCAGAAAGAAGAAATCTCAGAGTAATATATCCAGAGTATTTCGATAAAAACCTAACTTGGCGAATGGGTCGAAGAGTATCAACAAAATTAGCATTTGATGCCCCAGAGCTAAAGAGGGTTGCTCTAGCAGCTAAAAAAGCAGGGTACGAAACATTTCTAGACTCAGAGAAACATTACTCGAAAACTTGGTATGACCAAAGGGGAAGAGTACTAATAAAAAAAGATGGTTCCAAAGAGAACCAAATACGTGAAATAGCTCGAAACCTTTCAAAAGTGAATGTACCAAAAACAAAAGCTAAGAAACCTGTGGATAAGAAGAAAAAAGTAAAGAAGGGCAGTGTCTATAGACAAAAAACTCGCTAATTAATTGTTGTCTTTTAAGAAACTCTATATCGGAAGTGTAACCCA
This sequence comes from Candidatus Heimdallarchaeota archaeon, assembly GCA_030629105.1. GTDB lineage: Archaea > Asgardarchaeota > Heimdallarchaeia > JABLTI01 > JABLTI01 > JABLTI01. The sequence continues at coordinate 13,499 of DAOVPS010000043.1, read as the reverse complement.
TGAAGAAACTTGGTAAAGTGACAATGGCTAACAAGAAAGGAACTTTCTTAGTACGATCAACAAAACCACATAGAATTGGCATACAAGTTGTCAACCAAGAAATAAAGAGGTTGGGAAAAGTGGTAGATGTTATCGGTCCAGCAGCAGCTCCATATATTGTAATCAATACTAGGGGTGCTCAAGCACAAACTAAGAAGGGAGACATTGTATATTTATTGGATAAACCACCACAAAAGCCAAAGCGTCCTCAACAGAACAGATCCGGAAAACCACGTTATTCTAAAAAATCTTACTCGAAAAAATAAAAAGACCTGAAAATTGCTTCTAAAAACCATCTCGAGTAACAACTTGTGACCTCTACATGAGTCTCTTAGTTGAGTTCCAAAAAAGTGAATCCGCTTTATATATGTCCTAGGTAGTAGTATAATTAAGAACAAAACTTGGAGAATAAAAAAAATGACTAAATCAAAACTAAAAATTAAGGAACAAATCAAAAAGGATATCGAACAAACCAGATTTAAGATCTCCCTCTATACTGGTGTTTATTAATCTCGAAGAAAAAATTGGAGGAAACAAAAAATGTTGAAAAGAAAAGAACTTCAAAAGAAAATCAAGCAAGATAAAGAAAAAGCAAGAATGAAATATCTCTTAATGAATGGAAGATAATCGATCTGCAATCCTATCAAATTGATTGCAGAACCATCTTTCATACTAATATTGTTAATTTTAATATCGTTAATGTTATTCAAAAATCGATTTTATAAACTACCTTCTCACGAAAACCTGTTGTTACAGTTATGTAGCCACTTAATAATTGATTCAATTCCTTATCCCCGGTGTCAACAAGAAAAGGTCGGCCGTTTAGAGAATTAATTTTCTGTTTTGTTGCTACAACAAGAATGTTTTCTTTTCCTACTTCCCTAATTACTTCATTTTTAATTTGAAAATCACTCATCCATAGGGGAATACGGCCCAGCTGTTTCGCCACCATCGATAGCAATTGTTGTACCTGTAATATAAGTAGCTTCTTTTGAAGCCAAAAACGCGAACAACCCCGCGACTTCTGAAGGATCAGCATGGCGTTGCAAAGGAATTTTAGCATTGACTTCTTTTAACATTTCAGGAGTATATTCGGCTTTTTGCATTGGAGTTAAAACATAGCCCGGACAAATAGCATTAACTCTCAACCAAGGAGCGAATTCCAAAGCTAAAGTTTTAGCTAAAAGCATAACACCTGCTTTGGAAGAATTATAGTCAGCGTAATAGGAATGCCCTTCCATTCCATTTGTTGAAGCTGTTAACAAAACAACTCCAGAACGCTGCTTCTTCATTCGAGCAATTGCTTCTTTTGAACAAAGAAACATTCCATCAAGATTAATCCGAAGAACCTTGGACCATTGTTCATAATCGATTTCTAGAAAAGGATTACGGAAACTAACTCCTGCATTAGAAATTAGGATATCTAGACCCCCAAGGAGTTCATCCACTTGTTTGAATGCTTGCTCCACATCCTTAGGATTACTCACATCAGCAAGCACTCCTCCCACTAACTCGGGAATTTCAACTGCTGCTTTATCAAGCGCTTCCTGATCCCAATCAATAATAAAAACCTTGGATTTTTCAGCAACAAAACGCTGAGCAGTAGCAAAACCAATACCACTTGCCCCGCCAGTGATGGCAACTCGTTTCCCTTCAAGATCTTTGTAAATACCCAATTTTATCACACCATGGTTTTGGATTGAATATTTTTTTAAAGCATTTCCAATAGCTATTCAAAACCACTAACCTTTCTGAAAGCAGCAACAGTTTAAAGAATTTATGATGAAAAAGAAGAACTTAACGTAAGAAGAATTAGATGCATCCCCCAGAAAACGAGGGACACACAGTCCAAAAAGAATATTTGATCAGCTCAAATATTCGCAGAAGTAGTCCAAGTAAGGAATCATTTTGCCGGGGGGCGACAAAAAAAGACCTTTTCGACTAACTCTGATGAAGATACAGTTTTTCATTCGCTTTAAAAATCTCCCTTCGACATTCAAAAATACCTGTTAAACAAGTTTGCAGTGTTCGAAAAGATTTTTTCAAAGAAAATTTTGAATTGATTTTCTGAATCATTAAAGATATATAATTGGAAATTTGTTTTAATAACTAGAAATCTCTTTAATTTGAGAACTTTCAAAAATAACATAAGTCTTAAAAGTAATTAAAAAGAGAAGTGTATTAGTAAATACGCAATATATCGTATAAAATACATATGGTGAATATAATGACAGAAGAATCAGACTATTTCCATCTTTACATGCAACAAGTAAGTGGCACACCTGAGCCGATCATCCGAGGTGTCCTTTTATTCTTCAAGAGCGTTTTTTCAAACGAAGAACTATCTGGAATGGAAAAAGATATATCTCATCAAGAAGCCTACAGTTTAGATAGCACTCAAAAGATTCTTAACACTAAGTACGGTGTTGGCGAAGAAACCATACGACAAATTTTGCAATTAATGAATAAGAAGTTCAAAGAAGCTATTGAAAAGAAAGAGATTACCTCTCGCAAACTTGACTTCATTCGGAACGTCAAGAAGAAACATTAGATTCTATTTATTTTAAAAGAGAAGGGAAAAAAATCCCTCTTCTTTCACAATTCGTATTTGACCAAGAACGGTTCATTAATTGATTTTTCCTTTATTTTTCTTCATTTTCAGGAAAGAGCCTGCTCTCTTTTAGTTTGTTCCGTAGGTTGAATTCTGACCAAAATGTGTAGGCAAGTGATCTAATTGGTATTGCTTCTTCTGGATCATCGGTATTTGAGCTTTCGATGAGGAAGAGTGTAAGCCAGCCTGGGACAGATTCAGGATTTCGGAAATTGTAATCGAATTTTTCTTTTGCGAAATACTTTGCGATGGACCAGATGACGAGCCTCGAAGCAAAATCCAAATCTTGATGTTTGATTAATTTAGACAATGCTTTCTTGAGGTTTTTTGATGAAGTGAAACCTGTAATGTACTTCTGAGTCATTGAAACAATTTCTAAATAATCTTTATTTTCGGAGATGATTGGATCCTTCTTTAAACGATTTATGTTTTTTATAACGTTCAAGTAAAACACTCGTAAATCATTTCCTTCCTTTTCAGGTTTCTTTACAAGAAGATTCCAAGCAATCAGGTCGTTTTCTGCTTTCGCTATTTCGAAGAGTTTGATCAATCTTTGATAATCAAATCGTTTATTGATCTCTTCTAGTAACTCTTTTGTGAATTTTCTGCCATTCTTTCTACAAAACGATTTAAAGATAGCAAGAATAAATCCTCTTCTTTTTCTGGGAGTGAGTTTGAGTTCTCCTCGTTCTTTCACATATTTCTCCACTTTCGGGATAATCCTAAAGCTGAAATCCTCTACTTCTCGAATTAATTCCACTGGGAAAAAGTCTCTTAGGAGATCAAAATCCTCTCGTATGGCTGTTGCTGTCTTATCATTCTTACGAATGTATTCCAGCATTCGAAAATAGCTTCTATCTTTATGTTCCTTCTTGAGAATTTTCTTGAGATTCTCTTTGGAAACGTACGAGCCTAGTTGTATTTTACTTCTATAGGGTTTGATACTTCTATCTGCTCGATTAAAGCTTACTAATTCTGCAGTTATTTCCTCTTTTATATTTCCTTTCTTTTCTTTTCCACTCTCTTCGTAATTTACCACATCAATCTTTGTAAAATCAATTCCAACAGGTAATCTGGTACTGCTGAAATTATCGTTGGAATAATTGATTGTGTTTTTGGACATTTTTTTGTTCCTCGTTATTCTTCTCTATATTATATCTCTCGAAGATTAATCATAAGACTTGTCGAAGTTTTTTTTTCCTTACCTATTTTCTCCCCTTGTTTTCTTTCTGTCTTTCTTTTCTGAAAAGGTCTTTTTTGTCGGATTGTTTCCCCTAATTCGGTCGTATTACAATTTTTAATTCTGTAAGGAGTCTTTTCCAAGGCATTTTTTTTCCTATAAATTTACAGTGAGAAAGAAACTTTGCAAATTTATAAAAAAAATAATGCATTTTTTTTAGCAAGATAATTCAATAATAAAAAGGAGTTTTTTTCTCAGTCATTCACTATAATTTTTTCCTTATAAAACCATCAAGAATCATTTCTGGTGCACTTCTGTTTCAGTATTTAGAGGATTATTTAATAATTCCAAGTAAAAATACACATTAAAGAACAAGTTTAGGTATATTATCATCCCTGGAGCTAACAAGTCCATGATAAGAGAAAACATTCCTCTGAGAAATTTCCGGTTATCGGTGTTTCCTTTAATAATTGTAATAGAGCTTGCAGTCTCAATCTTGTTTCTTGTCATGCCGTATTTTGATTCTGAATTCGGAGCCTTATCATATGGTTACTCTATCTTTTTCGGTTGGTTATTAGCTGGCATTTCTTTACTTGTCGCTGTTGGTGCTCTTTTGCTGTTTCTTTCAACTTTCAATCTTACCAACTCCTCTGCTAGAGAGTTCTTTCACTCAGAGACGAAGATACAACTAGTTGGTTTCTCCACTATTTTTGTTATCTTTCTTCAAATTGTTTCTTTGGCTATTACCCAGATATATTACGCCATTTTCTATCCTGATCTTACTTCCATTTATCTTCTTATTTTAGCATTCAGCTTAATTCTCCCCGTTCTTCTCTACTTTACCGCTAATTTCGAAATCAAACCAGAAACAACCTATGCACTTTCTAAAGAAACCCCTACAAGAATAAAGTTAACAGCTATTTGGTTGATCTTCCTAACAGGTGTTATGCAGATTTTCGCAACTGAATGGGCTTTTCTAGTCATAGGACTAATTATTCTGGTTGGCACTTATTTCTTCTTTTTCCTTAATCGTTTATCTGTTTCACTTATGCCCGTAATTTTGTTGATTCATTTTGCTTTCAGTGTTCTTATGGCTGTATTATCTTTCATTAATCTGAGTGATCTTATTGAGACAATAGAGTCTCTTGGGTACAATTTTGGGACCACACAAGCGATAATCATGTCTGTTGTAGTTTTAATTATTCCTGGAATAATTTCCTTAATTCTAGGACAATCATTCTTCAGAAGATGGCTTCTTGATTGGGTTAGGAGTGTGCACCCTGAACCCGAAATGGAGATACAATTAGAGTACGTCGGAGATGAAGATTAATCAACTATTCTTCTGCTTTCAATTCCTCTTCTTTTTCTTCTTGTTTTGCTCCTCTCTTTTGTTTCAATTTGTATAATTGAATTCTCTTCAGAGTAAATGTGGTTATTGTCATTGTTATCATAACCAGAAACATAAGTGTCATTATGAAACCTGAAACATTGCCACTAATAGGTTCAAGGAACCCGTAGAAATCAGAACCATACATTATCCCATGTACAACACCAAAAATTAGTGCAATATAGTTGAGTGCATGCATCCACCGCCAGCCTTTTTTGAAGCCTTTCCTAATTAGTGCTCCAATTACTGCGATATAGATGATAATTAATGCGGGTCTTCCTGCTAACAACCAAAAATTAAATGCTGAAGTAAATACTGGAAGAAACACCTTTGCTCCTTCTCTTGCGGTAGTAGCAATTGCTCTTTCTATAGCATAAAGTACCGGATGAAGAGTTATCATAGTTAAGCCAAAAATAGTTAGGAAATGATGGATTTTCAGAAAAGGTACTTTGAAGATCTTGTACAATTCCTTCTGGAAAGGGGTGATCATAGAAGCGACAAACATAGAAACCAAACCAAGAAGTGCGAATAATCGAATTGGTATTCCAAAACCACTGCCCGAATTCAATGAGAAAAGAATAATTATTGCAGTAAAAATACTACCAACGCTTGCAAGAAACACATAACCTTCTTTTTTCATATTAGAAAGGTACTCCCAGTTTTTATTAAATTTGTTAGCAAAAAACTAAAAACCTATCATTCTAGTGTAGTTTTGTTGTGATTAATTTGGTGGATTATCTAATAGTTTTGAACAAAGATGCTGACACTGTTTCTTTTGTGGATGAACCTAAGAGAAAAATCGTAAAAACTGTCAAGGTTGGACGAAGCCCTCATGAAGTGTCTGTAACTCCTGATGGGCACAAAGCTTACATCAGTTGTGCAGGAGCAAACACTGTAGAAGTTTTTGATATGAAAACTCTCGAGAAGCTTACAATTATTGAACACAAAGAGTTCCGCTTTCCTCATGAAAGCAAGATCCTTCCAGATGGATCTAAAGTCATTCTGGCAAGTACGTATGCGAATAAAGTCTTCATCATTGACACAAAAACTGATGAAGTCGTCAAAATTGTTGATGCTAAGCGAATGAGCCATATGGTAGCATTAGCTCCTGATGGTTTGAAGGCTTATATCAGTAATATTGGTTTTAACTCTGTGTCTGTTTTGGATACTAAAACCTTCGAATGGATAACCCATATACCTGTAGGTCGAAGTCCAGAAGGTATTGATATTAGTCCGGATGGCAAGTGGCTTTATGTTGCAAATCAAGACGATAATATTGTCTATGCAATTGATACAAGTAATAATTCCTTACAAGCTATTATTCATCTCGATAAGGTACCAATACGTGTTACCTTTAGTCCTGATGGCAAATACGCTTTTATCCCCAATCGTGAAGGAGGAACACTATCCGTTGTTCTCGTAGAAACTCATCGTGAAATTAAACGCATTCCTGTTGGTTTGTGGGCTGGTGGAACTGTTTTCAATGCAGATGGTTCTCTTTGCTACGTTGCTAATAACAAAACAAATGATGTCTCAGTAATTGATGTAAAAACGTTGAAAGTTATAGATACTATAGATGTAGGCGAGCATCCAGATGGTATGGCTTTTTGCAGAGTCAAGGACTAGAGGAAGAATCAATTTTGGTGTTAAGAAATGGTTGACAGAATTGTAGTAAGTCGTGATGATTGCTCTGGGTGTGAGACATGTATTGATCTTTGTCCTCGTGATTGTTTTCATCTTGATCCTAAGAACAAAGCTGTTTATACTTCCACTCATTGTCGTGATTGTTATCATTGTATCGCTGCCTGTCCAGAAGCTGCCATAAGTCATCGAGATTTGCCAGTGGAAGACTTTCAACTCATTGCTGATAGTCTAAATCCGGATTACAGAGATGGTGATCAAACCTACTATTTTTTGAAATCCATTCGTAGTACAAGGAATTTCTTGGAAAAACCCATTGAGCTAGAAATTATAGAAAAACTCATTGATGTCACAAGATATTCTCCAACTGGTCATCACTCTCAGAACGTTGAATTAACCTTAGTCTCTGAACCAAAGACAATTCAACAATTAAAAGATGAAAGTGCTGAGACAATTGTTTCTTTTCTTAAGAAAATAGATAGTCCATTTTTCCGTATCCTTGCCCATCTTATTGGTAAAGGCAAAACAATTCGGAAAGCTCAGAAAACCAGGCACAGATTCGTTCGAATGCTTGAAGGATTCCAAGAAGGGACTGATTACCTTTTCCACGGAGCCCCTGCTGTTGTAGTTTTCCATTCGAATAAAGATGGCACCACTCCTGCAGATAATTGTAATATTGCTGCAACTTATCTCAGTATCCTTGCGAACACCTATGGTCTTGGAACTTGTTTTGTTGGTTACTTGACTTATTACGCTAAGTATAACCCGAAAATACGTGACATATTAAAAATTCCCGAAGCCAATCAAATCTATCAAGTTCTTATTGTTGGGTATCCGAAGCACGAGTTTCGCACTTTTGTCTCGAGAGACCAGCCTAAAATTGAATTGATATAAAAGGAATTGAATGTGAGTAAAATGACTGACCAAAAGAAATTCTTGGTAGAAAACAAAGAAAAAATCCATGATGTATTAAATCATATGTGGCATACTATCGAACACATTGCTATTCGATTAGAAGGCAAAATACCTGATATTGATTTAGATAATTCCCATGGAAACTTCATTGAATTATCTGATGGGTGGGCTGAGTCGTATTATGCCAATCCCAGCCTTGTGTTTCCCTTTGGGGAAATTGGTTATTCTTTAGATGGTTTATTCTGTGTCTTTTCAATTGCTGCTAAGAAAATAAACGAGGATCTCTTAGTCAAACTAACAGAACTTTCTCAAGAGAACGAGTCAATTACCAGTCAGATTTATGGTTTAGACGATTGCTTTACGACTTTGTTTCATTCAATAGATACCGAGGATTTTGATGAGCTGCTGAAGTCCATCAAGAAATCCAAAGAAGCTGCCTTGCAACTCGAAATTAGTATTGAAGCTTTCTCAGAAGAGGATGATATGGAATCTTTCATTGAAGCTTCACTGATGCTTTATCAATTTCTAGAAGAAAATAAGACCTTGGTAAAATTGCCGATGTATGAAGCTGAGAAGTAAGAAGAATTGTGGTTTACAAATTTCTTTCTTCGACACTTTTCTTTATCATTTCACTTGAACGTTTTTTTTGTTTAATAATGGCATCACGAAACACTGCTTTGTCTATTGAGTATAATTCTTGGTTCATATAGTTTAGTGTCAATGAAATATCAAAAATTGGATAGCAAAATGCTTTTACAAACACAAATCCAAATGTTGCCCAGAGGCCGTATATTTGTGAAAAATAAACACTTAACCCCCAAGGAAGAAGAACTCCTAGGATTAAGAACAGAATAAAGGAAGAAGTAACACGATAATAACTTTTTCGAGAGGAGTATTGCCAAGAAGCTTGTATTGCTGCACCCACATGTAAATTGTCTCTACTCATTCCAGCGATGAACATTGATGTTTTACTGTAAAATATAAGAGGTACAACAAGAGCTGCTATAATAAACATCCAAGAGAAAACATATGCGTACATGAAACTACTCCCTTGCAAAATCACTCCAAGAACAATCATCAAAGCAGGAAATGCAATCAAGCCTGCAATAAACAACAAGAAAACAAATAATTCTTTTGATTTCCTAAAGGATCTATCTAAACTCCAGAAAACGTTTGCTTTCCCCTCTTCTATTGTTTTCCAGCTTAAATTTGAAATTATCGAGCTTCTATAAACGAAGAGAATAACTGTTGGTATGACTAAAACAAAGAATAGTGTTTGATAATTATCTCTTGCTACTAAATCTCCTATGAATCCTAAAGAAACTTCGAAAGCTGGTCCCCAAAGAACTGTGACAGGATTAATTGAAAAAATAACAAGACGTGTAACGCCGAAGAATATGAGCTCAGGGATGAGTGCAATAATAAAGAATTTGAAAAATTGTTTACCATACACAAGAAATGGTTTGTATAATATTTCCACAAATTTTGCATTTCTGTAATTTATCCAACTTTTAGATTCTTCCATTTTAACTACTCACAATTTGCGTTTGGCTCTATCTTAGTTGACTATTAATTCTTATAAAAAGAATACAATGAATCTTGAAAAGTGTGTATTCATCCATTAGGGAAAGTAACTCATTACTAAATACAGCGGTAGGGGAGTACAAAGTATCCCAACAGTAAATCCGAAACCAAGGTAGATGTATTTCGACCAGTGAACTCTGGAAACATCATCAGTTGATCCAGGATGACCGCCAAAACTCATTACGAGCAACAGTATACCCATGTATCTGGTAAATGGATTCAATGTAAGCAACAAAGCCACAACCAGTGAAATTATTCGGTGTGGGACATCACCAAAGACTGCTCTAAACGTATGACCACCATCAAGCTGCGAGGCAGGCATGAGGTTAATTCCGGTAAGTATGAAACCGATATATCCTGCAAACATCATCGGATGCATCGCTATTGTTTGCATTGTTGGATCGTAATACGGTAAAAGCCCTGACCATTGCCCAAACGATATGAGAAAGTCTGATAGGAATACTGTGGGAACTAGCGTGATGTCAACTGGTGCTAGTGTTTCTGGAATCGGTACAACATATGTTAATTTCAAACCGATTATGAATACTGGTATAGCCACAATAAAACCTGCAAACGGACCTGCAATTCCTATATCGAAGAGATCATCTCGAGTGGCAAACGGCTCTTTTTGCCTAATCATTGCTCCAAAAGTCCCTAGTGTTTGAAACCCAGGGATGGGAGGTACCGGGATAAAGTACGGAAGTGATGTATTTAATTTCTTTAATCTTGAAATTGAATAATGTCCAAATTCATGAACTGTTAATATTGCAATCAATGAAAACGTGAAAAGGAAAGCATCTAATGCTATATTCCCTTGGAACAAGTATTCAGTATATGTAGTGTTAGCAAAACTCCAGCCTGCAATTGAGACTGTAACGATAGTTGCAATGAATAATCCAATGTTCAAACCTATCTTTTTTAATTTGAATTGTTCTTTTACTGATTCTGGTTTCCAATAAAAGAACCGCACTGTTATTTGTTTGACATCTGGACTAACTTTTTCGTTTCGAATTATTAGTTTCAGATTTTTTTCCTTTAATAATGAATCATTTCGAAAGTTTTCAAATACTGCTTTGGTTTCTTCTGGTTTTTCTACGAAAAACAGCGCTCCCGTGTTTTCATCAATTTGACTGTTAATAATCGTGACGTACTTCTTTACTGTTTCAGTTAATTCATCATAAGTTACTTCTAAAGGAACAAATGTTCTATCTTTTGGAGAAAAAATCGGTGTTGTTAGTGGTACTACTTTTTCTTCTACAATAACTCTGTTTTGATCTAGGATGTCTAACCCTTGTTTTGTTAATGCAGAACCACAAATTCCACAAATGTGTCCTGATGTAGTTCCATTACATCTCCAGCATTTAACGCCATGAACTGGTTCCGTTCGATTAATTAATTCCTCACGGAGACTTTCACTTAATGGAGCCTTACATACTTCACAGAAATCTTCTTCTCGATAACTTATATCTGATCCACAATGCCAACAAAATTGAACTTCTTTTTCCTTTACAGCTACTGATTCTTCAACCTTCTTCTCTTTCTTAGGTTTTTCTTCTTCTTCCTCTCCTATTTTTGAAGAATAGAACTCGAAATCATCTTTTTCTGAAGGCACAAAAATATCCTCAATATTCAGCTTATACGTATTATCACAACGTTTAGCTAAATAAAGACTATCATTTACTTGCAAATTATGGATTCGCTCTGTTTTTCTTTATCAAATGAGGAAGAAAATGGTGAGAGGTAAACTACAAATTGCTATTCCTATAGCTAAAACCTCAAGGACATATCTAGACCAATGAATAGGGATAGCTTGATTCGTTGCTGGCGTTTGATACAATGTTCGAGGAATAAACATAATTAGAATACCAAATGTCCAAGTATTGTAGTTGAGCATTACAACTAGAGCAGAGAGGAAGGAGAAAATTCTGGAAACTCTTTCATTAAACAGACTTCTAAACATAAATCCTCCATCTAGTAATGATCCAGGCAGATAATTCAATCCATTCAGAATTATTCCAACAAGAGCTGCATAAGCCAGTGGATGTATGAACAACACTTGTAATTCAGGATCAAATGCTGGAGAAATGCCTGTCGTGGTTCCAATCCAATCAAGAAATTGACCGAAGAAGAGAGTAGGGCTCAATTCTTGGAAAACTTCGATGTTCGCCAGAACCTCAGATGTTAAGTCGTTTTTATCGATAATATATGGAAAAGCAATGCCAACAAGATACAGAGCAATTGATAAGACAAGGCCAAAAATTGGCCCCATGAAATACAAATCAAATAAATCATTTCTTTTCCTAACGGGATCTACTACTCGAACAATGGATCCAGCGGACCCTAAGAGAAAAAAGCTAAGCAAACCTGGGGCAGGAGGTAAAGGAAGGAAGTAGGGGAGTGAAAGTTTTATTTTTTTGATTCTTTGCATTAGCAAATGTCCAAATTCATGTGTGATTAAGATACCTAGTAGGGTAGCAGTGAAAATTAGGGAATTCACATGCAGGTTATCTGTAATTGTGACGAGTTTGTATATTTCTCTATAATAGAGCCACCCAATCAAGTAGAGACTAACTAAAGTTAGCGCAAAGAGAATTATTCTCCAACGGTTCTTTACGAAAGAAAATCGATCAGTATCCACTTCTGGTATCCAATAAAAGAATCGTAAAAACACTAGTTTTTCAGAACTTGCAGATGAGACAGATTTCCTAATTATTGTTCGTAAATTGTTCTCAACTAGTATCTCGTTTTGTTCGAATTTATCGTAAACATCATTTTTCTCTGGCACTTCAATTACGATTTCTGGTCCAATATTTGTATTAACAGAATTCACAATCTGGAAATAATTGCCCACCAAAGTCTCCAAAACTGAAAATTTTATTGGTATTCTTTTCATTTGTTTATCTCGCGGTGACAAGACAAAGATGAAATTATGGTCACTCTCAGCTTCACTCATAATTTGAGGAAGAACTGTTTCAGCAGTTATTTTTATGCCTTCTTTTGTTAACGGACTACCACAGATGCCACAAATATTTCCGGAAGTTGTGCCTTTACATCGCCAGCATTTAATTGCTTCTTCAGAGTGTTCTCGATTCAATACCTCGCTTTTACTTTTCTTAGTAAGAGGAGCTTTACAGGTCTCGCACCACTCATCATTTTGGATTTTTGAACCACAATTCCAGCAGGTACTACCAGATTCTTGTGAAGTATCTTCTTTGTTAGGAGTATTCGATGGTTCTTTGGAATCCAAAAACAAACACCAGCTGCAAATTATAACAAGTATCTTATGATAATTCGTCATGTTGATTTTTAAGTTTCTTATCATACTTCTAAAAAAAAGGGAATCAAATTATTATATCATACAAAAAAATACTCTTAGAAAAACCTATATAATAAAAAAATACGTTCGAAATATATAATTGCTGTATGAAAAGGTAGAACGAGATTATATCTGGTGTGACTGAATGACAAATTATCGGATTCGAGGTTTTAACCCAGAAACAGATATAGAAGCTGTACAAAATATCAACAGAAAATGCTTGCCGGAGAATTACCCGAGATTTTTCTTCACCGATATTTATAATAAATTCCCAGAAGGGTTCAATGTCGCACAAATCGAAGAAACAGGAGAGATAGCTGGGTACGGGATGACCCGAATAGAGAAGGGCTTATCCAACTTTGGTTTTGGTATTTGTAAGAAGGGACACATAATATCTATTGCTGTGTTACCCAGTTTCCGACGCTTAGGTGTAGCAAATAAACTCATGGCTGCAGCCTCATCTGCTATGAGATTGCGAGATGTAAAGGAAGTGTATTTGGAAGTTCGGGAATCCAATCAAGCTGCAATTAATCTTTACCAAAATTTGGGTTATATCTCTCATAAGCTCTCAAAAAGATATTATAGTGATGGCGAGACTGCTCTCATTATGATAAGCAAAATCTAGTTTTATTCAGATTTTTAGTTGCTATTCTCAAATTCATTTGTTTTTGAATTAAAAAAATAAAAAAAAGAGTGAAAATGGAAGACTATTTTTAGAAGTCGTCCATACCTGGCATACCACCAGGAGGCATTCCACCAGGAGGCATTCCACCAGTAGATTTGGCGGCAATAATATCATCGATTCTCACGATCATTTGTGCGGCTT
>DAOVPS010000087.1:0-12648 GCA_030629105.1 Candidatus Heimdallarchaeota archaeon | reverse complement strand
TATATTTGCTGATGGTAGAGAAATCTATAATGCTTTAAAAATTAAAAATGATTTGTACTTTAGACTTAACCATTCCAGCTACTGAAATTATTGTTTATGTTTTTTAAACAAATAATTTCAACTTTTTTATTTTCTTATTCGTTATTTTCTAATTAAAGCAAATAAATGCTTACCTTCTTCACCAAGACTATCGTCTACAATTTTTGACCAAATGATTTCAAAACCAGCTGCTTCCAACATCTTGAGATTGGTTTCTGAATCATAGCCACTCCAATACATTTTAGCTCCAAAAAAATCTTCATTAATATACTCAGGTTCGTCAGTTGCAGTTAGGCATAATAAGACTACACCTTTTGATTTGAGCATTTGATAGAAATTAAGGAATAATCCTTCATTTTCTTCTCGAGGGATATGAATAATAGAATAGTAAGCTAATATTCCATCAAAATGATTGTCTGGAAAATCAAGTTGAGTCATATCTTTAACTAAGAATTGAGCACCAGGAACGTTTGCTTTAGCTAATTCAATTTGCTTTTCAGAAATATCAATACCAATTACATCAAAACGTTCACTAAGATACTTTGTGAATGGTAATCCTGCTCCACAACCCGCATCTAGGACTTTTCCACCTTTCGGGATCAAAGAACTGAATTCAGGCAGAAACTTCATTTCTTCTAAATTCTCGTGCCTTTCTGCAAGATACTTTTCAGCAGCTATATCATAACCTACACTAACAATTCTTTTCTTATTCATAAGAATCACTCATAACTAAACAAATGTAAAAAGAAGAAGCTAAAGCTTCTTCAAAAGGGATTACTTCTTCAATCTTGGAGTTAATACATCAAGCATATTCTTGACCATTTCTTTGAGATCATACTTGGGGTTCCAATTCCATTCTTTTCGAGCAACGGAATCATCGATTGATTTTGGCCATGAATCAGCAATTTCTTGTCTGAAATCAGGTTTGTAAGTAATCTTGAAATCAGGAATGTGTTTCTTGATTTCTGCAGCTAATTCACCAGCAGTAAAGGACATACCAGTTACGTTGTAAACTCGACGTTTGAATAATTTCTCATCCTTCTCTGCCATGTCAACATGACATTGCAAACAGTCTGGCTGATACATCATAGGTAACATAGTATCTTCACCTAAGAAGCACTCGTATTTCTTATTCTTGATTGCTTCATAGAAGATTTCCACCGCGTAATCAGTAGTTCCTCCTCCTGGGAGTGTTTCACTGCTTATGATTCCTGGTAATCTCATTGAGAGTGTTAATAGGCCATATTTCTTGTAATAGTAATCTGCTAGTAATTCTCCTGAAACCTTGGTTATGCCATACATTGTTGTTGGTTGTAGGATTGTCTCATTTGGTGTATTCTCTCTTGGTGTTGTTGGTCCAAATGCAGCAATTGAGCTTGGCCAAATTAATCGTTCTATATTGTATCTTCTCGAGACTTCTAGAACATTCATTAATCCATTTAGATTAATATCCCATGCTACTTGGGGCATCTTTTCTCCTGTTGCTGAAAGAACTGAAGCCATGTGGTAAATATGCTCTATCTCGTTTTCATAAATGACTCTCTTGAGTGATTCTACATTTAGTGCATCAAGATAGATACATGGACCTCCTTCCAGAACCACATCTGGAAGTTTAGTTCTTCTTCCAGTCGCAATAACATTATCCTTACCATACCTATCTCTTAGGAAAGGTACGAGTTCGCTGCCGATTTGTCCACCAGCACCAATTACTAGAACTCTTTTCTTCATGTAACATCGACCTTTTATCTCGAATTTCTAATCTCTTAATTTTTCTGAATAAAAAAGTGTTATGTTAGGATTTTATTAAATTTTTAGGAGAAAAAAACATCATTTTTTCACTTTTTTAAGCAATTTTAAAAATACCAATACTAAAGCAGTATAAGGTAATTCAAATGTCTCTTCTACTAAATGATGAATTATTGAATCAATTAAAAACGGTCTACTTAGATCATACTGATAAAACTAAATTCTCGATTTTAATTGGAACACTAGAACCAAAGAACAACGAAGCAACAGCTTTTACTGTTATTCATTTTTCTAAACCGAATGAAAGAAATACCTCTCCATTATTCCCTTCTAATGATGAATTTAACCAATTGAAAGCTTTGAAATTTTTGTTGCCTTTCAATCTAAATATTATCGGCATTGTATTTTATACAGATAAAGAAATCACAGAATTTAATCTGAAGACACTAACAGAAAAAGAATTACCTACTTTGCAAATTGTAGTTAATATTGGAAAAGAAGATATTCATTATTATAATGTTTCAGATAAGAAACCAATGAAATTAGAAGCTCAAGCCCTTGATTTACAATTAAATAATTTATTAAATTTCATTCATACAATGGAATTTGAAACTTCGAATAAGATCTTATCTAATCAATTGGAGCTTAAGAAAAAATCATTTTCTAGCATTGATATTCTCTGGGACAAAATAATTTTCAATAAAGACGAAAATACAGATTTGAAATCACTCCAAAACACGAAAAGCCCCTTAGATAAAATCATCGAAATATTAGTTCCATGTGAAGACAAACAACTCTCTTCTAAAACTGAAGAAGGCAATGTTTTTCTTGCTTTTGATCTTCATATGAATTACTTTGTTACTAAAGCTTTAAGGAATAAGAAATTGCTCGAAATTAAGGAGCAATTAAACACTGTTTTGAAGCAAGATCTTCAGGTTAAATTACAACGTGCAGTCTTTGATGAACATCTCAAACGATTGATTCTCCCAGCTAAAATTCCTTTGAAATTCTTTGGTATGGAATTAAATGCCTATTTGTTAAAAGATAATCCTTCAAAATTTGAATACAATCTTTGTTTGAGTTTAATAAAGCATGCTGAGATTAGTGCTTCTATTGGTTATGAGTTACAAGCTCGAATATTATTAAGAGATTTGATTGAATACTTCCGAATACTTGATGATAAAGAGAAACAAAAGGAAATCTCTGAGCTTCTTCTGAAACTCAGTAATTAATAATATAGACTTAGATTATTGCATTGAATTCTCTGGGGGTCGGGATATCACATACTTTGTATGCTCTAAGAAGGTTGGTTCTTCCGGGACTTAAGATTGACCCTGAAATTACCACAATAATATCATTATCATCAAAATAGCCCATTTTTTTTGCTTCATGAACTGTTTCTACGACCATTTGATCTGTGTTTTGATATTCCTTTACCAAAAGGGGATAACAACCCCATATCAAACCTAGTTGCCGAATAATTTTAGTTCGTGGTGTTGCTACGAAAATTCGAGTCTTTGGTCGATGTTTGGCAATCAACCTTGCACTGAATCCTCCCTCAGTAAAAGCAATTATGGCTTTTACATTCATTTTAGCAACCAACATCCCTGCAGCAGTAGCTAGGTTCTCAGCAATAGGATCGTGATCACCATGTTTTTTTTCCTGTAAATCCATCCACTTCAGTTCTTTTTCTACGTTTTTGGCAATTTTGTTCATCATTCCAATAGATTCTATCGGATACTTTCCAACGGCAGTTTCAGCACTCAACATAACAGCATCTGTTCCATCATAAATGGCATTTGCTACATCGCTTGCTTCTGCTCGTGTTGGTCTAACATTAGTAATCATTGACTCAAGCATTTGTGTTGCAGTAATTACCGGTTTTCCGACTTGATTGCATTTTCTAATTAATTCTTTTTGCAGAATGGGCAATTTTGTGACTGAGGTTTCAATCCCTAAATCACCTCGAGCAACCATTATCGCATCTGATTCTCTTAGGATTTTATCGAAATTTTTTACAGCAAAGGCATGTTCTATTTTACTTACTATTGGGATTTCCAGATTGGCACTCTTGATGATTTCTTTCAAGCTAATAACATCTTCATGCGATCGAACAAAAGAAAGTGCTATGTAATCTGGTTCGAGTTTTAGTGCGAATTCAAGATCTTTTAGATCTTTTGAAGTTAAACTTGGAACATCCAACGTGACATTGGGGATATTAATTCCTTTTTTACTTCTAATTTCGCCTGAGGATAGAACCTCACAAAAAATATCTTGATTTTCAATTTTCTTAACTGTCAAACCAATAATACCATCATTAATAAAAATCAAATCTTTCTTCTTTAAAGTTCGAGGTAAACTTTTGAGTGAAACTGATGCTCGTTTAGAATCTCCTATTATATCTTCTGCTGTAAGTATAAACTCCTCACCTTGAGATAAAATATATGCGTCAGATAATTCACCAAGCCTAATTTTTGGTCCTTGAAGATCAAACAAGATTGTGATTTCATCTGAGACTGATCTTATTTTGTTAAACATTTCTTTATGCCATTGTTGTGTGTTGTGAGAGAAATTTAGACGGACAACATCCATTCCTGCAGCTATCATTTTTTCTATAACACGTTTAGATTCACTACTGGGACCTAGTGTGCATACGATTTTCGTTCGAGCAAAAATCTTGTTCTTTATTTTTTGAGATGACAAGAGATAAGTTCACCTAATTACATTGATTGTAAAGAGTAAAGTTTCTTCTGCTATCTAAATGTTTAGTAGAGTGATTTTATTTTCAGTTCAGATCTCCTTTTTCTTTATCTTCTTAGGAAACCAGGGGAATAATACATTAGTTCTCTCCTTATATTCTTTATATCCTATTTTTGTAACAAGGTGTTTTTCTACTTCAGGAACACCTATGAAATATCGTATCAAGAGATGATATATTAGTGGTGCTACGAAAAATAATACCAGTAAATGAGCCCATTCAGTATTTGCAAAGGTAATGAAGTATAACGCCCAACTCATTGTAATCTCTCCGAAATAATTAGGATGTCTTGTATATTTCCACAGACCTTTCTCGAGTATTTTCCCTTTGTTTTCTGGATTTTTAATAAATCTCTTGAGTTGACGATCACCAATTACTTCAAAAAAGAAACCTATTAACCATACTACTCCACCAAACGCAACTGGAACGATTTGCCATACAGTTGGATAGAAAATTTCCCATGTTCCAACTAACCATGATTGCCATGAACTTTCATAAAAAATTGAATTAGCAAATATCACTGGCGTTACAGCAATTGAAGCCCATAGTGCTTGTAACATGAAAATTAATAAGAAGGATTTAAGGTAGAAGTTTTCTGTCCAGGATTCTCTTCTTTCTCTGTATCTTTTATCCTCTCCTTTTCCTATATTCCTATGAGCTATATGAGAAGATAATCTAATTCCCCAGATAGTAATCAAAGACGTCAAAATGATCTGCACAAGATTAAATTGATGATTACGTAAGCTTGTAACTAGAAATGAGATGTACGCACCAAGAATGAAATTCAAACTCCAACAAATATCAATAATACTATTGTTTTTCACAAGAACTGCTACGAAAAACATTATCGTCATGAAAGCAAAAATCCCAACGTATGAAAAAATCAGAGAAAAGACATCAATCTCTAGCATTCAACCAACTCGTTCTTATTATTATAGTAGTCATTTATAATCCTAATGAAGTATTTCTTAAAAAGAGATTTTTCCTAAATTTTTTTAAAGATACAGTAATTTGTGGGTCTGTAAATTAATTGAAGGATGATTGAATATTGTCTAAAAAAGTGAAGGAAATCATTGCTACTGCTCGAAAAGAAAATAGAACTTTTCTGTTAGAACCTGAATCCAAGCAGTTGATGAAGGAGATTGGTATTATAACAACTGATTTTCAAGTTGCTAAAAATAGTAAGGAAGCAATAAAAGTAGCTAGTGAAATAGGATTTCCGGTTGTAATGAAAATTCTCTCACCACAAATCATTCATAAAACTGACGCTGGTGGAGTTAAACTAAACATCAATTCAGAAAAGGAAACAGCAGTAGCTTTCAAAGAAATACTTGCTAGTGCAAAGAAATACGATTCAAAAGCAGAAATTAGGGGAGTTCTTATCGAGAAAATGGTTAAACCTTCAACAGAGATTATTGTTGGAGTTACTCGAGATCCAACTTTTGGTCCAGCCATTATGTTTGGACTTGGGGGGATTTTTGTAGAACTCTTGAAAGACGTTTCTTTTAGAATTGCTCCTATAAAAGTAGAAGATGCTCGAGAGATGATTCATGAAATCAAGGCTTTACCTATGCTCCAAGGTTTTAGGGGAGGACCAAATGTCAAATTAGAGTTAATTGTTGACGTTTTGATGAAAATCTCTAAACTTAGCATTGATTACATGGATGATATTTTGGAAATTGATCTTAATCCCATCTTTGCTTATGAAGATAAAATACTAACAGTTGATGCTAGAATTATCTTAACAAAATGAAGCGTTCAATATTTTAAAGAAGCTATTCTTGAATGCTAACTGGCAACAAAGGGCAATGTAAATTCCTTGCCTATTAACTTAAACTTGCAATTATAAAAGGACTGGATAATTAATTGGACAAAAAGAAAGTAATTGCTACACGTTATGATTCATCTGCTGAAATTTATGATAATAGATACAACGAAATACAAACTCACAAATACCAAGAAATTCTATCTCAAGTTGATTTCTCAGAATCATCTGGAATAATTGATATTGGATGTGGCACAGGAACTTTTCTTGGTTTAATTAACCAGCTAGGAAATGGGAAACAACTTCTCGGTGTTGATATTTCTTATGAAATGATAAAAATTGCTCATGAGAAATTCCCTGATATTGATTTTATTGTCGCTGATTCAGATAATCTCCCAATCAAAGATGGACATTTTGAACGCGTTTTATCAGTAACACATTTACAAAACCTTCCGGAACCTAACAAAACTGTGGACGAAATGCAAAGAATATCCACTAAAAATGCATTAGTAGTAATTTCAATTCTAAGAAAAACTTGGACACAAAAGAAATTACAGAAAATACTCAGAAAAAATAATCTAGAAATCAAAGATGAATGGATTGCTGAAGTCGAAGACATCGGTGTTATTTGTCGTAAATCTTGATGAGTGTATTCTTTCCGATCTAAAAAGAAAGTTTTTTATATGTTAACGTATGTAGAAATATGTAACAGGTGATAGTGAAATATCAAAGTTTTCTTAGAGCATGCTCAAAGGAAGGTCTTCCAATGAGTGTGCTCAAAAAAGCTTCATTTAGAGCTTTTTTAATAAAACTGCCCGAGGAAAAAGTGAAAGCACATGACAATTGAATCCGATAAGAATAATGGATTAAGTGACTTCTTACTACAAGTCACACAAGCAGGAACTTTTAGAGATTTAGAGAGTGCTTATAAGATAGTTTCCAAAGATTTTGATGATATTAAAGAACGCGACTCTAAGGGCAGAACTAAAACTTTCATGCAAAGATATGAAGAATTATCTGAGATTGCTGATGA
This sequence comes from Candidatus Heimdallarchaeota archaeon, assembly GCA_030629105.1. Lineage (GTDB taxonomy): Archaea > Asgardarchaeota > Heimdallarchaeia > JABLTI01 > JABLTI01 > JABLTI01. Next base: position 5,307 of record DAOVPS010000087.1, on the reverse strand, counting down.
AATCCTTAATAGAACAAATGGCACGATCCCTACAGCTCAAGATGTAGCTATATTCGGTGAAATGGTAGTTTTAAGAGACATCTGCCTTAGAAGGTTAGATGGGTTCTCCAAGTAGATTTTCCTGCAATAATCGAAGAAAATCTATCTCTAAGTTGTCTTACTTTTCATATCATTCTAAGCAAAAGATTTTAATCAGTTAATTAATCGCTTTTAATCAATTATTGGTGATTGTTTATGAAATTCCCTCAAATACGCGAGTTACTTACCGGTAAACAGGCCGGAAAGAAGACAGTACTTCGTGGATGGGTAGCCAGAAAAAGAAGTAGCAAAAAGATTGCTTTTCTTACTATCCGAGATTCCACAGGCAGGATTCAAGTATCAATTATTCGTGAGAATAATGAGGAGAATTACAATATTGCTGATAAGCTCGGGTATGAGTCAGCAGTTCTTATAGAAGGAATTCTTAGTAAAGATGATCGTGCTCCAGGTGGTTATGAGATCAAAGCATCCAAGATTGAGATCATTGGTCCTTCTGAGAACTTTCCGATTTCCAAAGATCAGAGTCAAGAGTTCCTCTTAGATGTGAGACATTTAGCTTTACGTTCAGAAAGACTCACTGCTATGCTAAAGATTAATTCCTCAGTTTTTGAAGGACTCCATACTTATTTACGAAAAGAAGATTACACGGAAGTCCAACCTCCCATGTTTACCACAGCTGGTTCTGAAGGAGGTTCTACTTTATTTGAACTCAAATATTTTGACAAGATGGTCTATCTGAGTCAAAGCTGGCAGTTATATGCAGAGAACTTCATTTATGCTCTTGAGAAAGCTTATACAATTGCCCCCTCATTTCGAGCTGAAAAATCCAAAACTGCACGACATGTTACAGAATACTGGCATGCAGAAGTAGAAGCAACCTGGATGGATTTTGAAGGACTTCTAGAATTAATGGAGAACGTGATTAGCGCCATCTGTGAGAATGTTGCGAAGAAGAATAAGTACGAACTCAAGGTTCTCAATCGAGATCCAAAAGAGTTACTTAAAATTAAGCCACCCTTTCCACGAATAACTTATGCTGAAGCTCTTGATTTACTAAAGAAGCAAGAAATAGACATTCCATTCGGAGCAGATCTTGGTGGCAGAGAAGAAAGGGCTATTGGTAAATTCTTTGATAAACCAGTCATTGTAACAAGATATCCTCGAGAGATAATGGCTTTTTACAAAAAAATTGATCCTGAGAATCCAAAAGTTTGTTTAAATGCTAACTTACTTGCTCCAGAAGTAGGGGAAATCATTGATGGGTCTGAACGAGAATCCGATATGAACAAGATCCTTGAAAGTCTTAAACATGAAGGATTAGATCCCAAAGATTATGACTTTTATTTAGATACCAGAAGATATGGTTCTGTTCCTCATTCAGGTTTTGGCATGGGTGTGGCTCGAGTTGTCATGTGGATATGTGGATTTGATACTATTAAAGATGCCATTGCATTTCCAAGAACAATGACTCGAGTAAAACCGTAAAAAGAGAAGGTGTTCTCTTTTTCATTATTTTTTATGCAAGTTAAGATACTTCTTCTATCAAAATATCCTATGATTGAATAGTTAGATAAAACTTGTACGAAATCTCGAAGTTGAAAAATAAGAAGCGATAATGCTAATGTTATAAAAACTATAGAAAGACTATAAAAGAGGTTCATTGGTTTCTCACTCAGTGAAAACCACTCCAAAAAGAGCCAGGAGTAAAATTGTACAATGATTCCAGTCAGATGTTTAAGTTGCGGTAAAGTTGTTGGAGATAAATACGAAGAATTCGAACGAAAATCCGCTGCTGGAGAGGATCCAAGCAAAATTTTAGATGAATTGGGTTTAGATAAATATTGTTGTCGAAGGATGATCATTGCACATAGTGATCTTATTGATGAATTCCTTCAATTTGAAAATCCAAGGAAGAAAGAAGATTAATTCTCCTTCTTTTTTTATGTTTTAATTCTGAATTTTATTATTGCTTATATCTTCTTTTTTGAGCAATAATTTTCCACTAACAAGTAAGAAAAATAATATAATCAAACAAATGGCTATTCTTTGTGTATAAGCCTGTCCAAAAAACCAACGTGTTGTTATATTAACTATTAGCATGAAAACTGAAGCATAACTAATTGCAGGATAGAAGATTGAAATTGTTCTATCATATTTTATGAGAATCGTTGATGTGTATACTGTTAAAGTCCCACCAAATAGGTAAAAAACTAAAGCTACAATATAATGAAAAACAGGGAATTGATCTTCAGAGAAAGCTCCAACTCCTATTAAAGAGACACAAGTAATTATTGCTAATGGAATGAAAATTTTGTGCTTTTTCTTTTCCTTAAAGTACTTCATCAAAGGAATAAACGCGATAAATAAACAAACACCGTATAGGATGACTCCTGAATTGAATAAGATTTTAGCTTTATTGCTATCCAAGACTAGTTCACTTAGCTCCCATTCCTTTATAATTAATCCAGCTTCATGAGCATAAAAATGTGCCAACCCAACGAGAACAAGGAATAGTATCGTCCCTAGAATTGAAAACGCAAATCCTATTATGTTAAAGATTCTTGAGAACCTGTGATTTAATTCTGGCATGAAAAACAGTCCGTTTCTAATCGACAATTTCTTTCAGAGAATTTTTATCTATATTTACAGGAAACATTTTTCTGACAACATTTGATCCAAGAGGTACTCTCAAATTTCCAGTAATAACATCGCATTTTGTTCTTAGTATGCAAAAAATTGGTGGAAATTGAAATTCAGGATAACGCTTGAGATTGTTTAAAGTGGTCTCATAATTAGATTGTCCTTTGACAATTAGTAAATCACATTTTTTCAATAATTCATTGAAGCGATCGGATGTTTGATGTAAATTCCAACCAAAAGATGAACTAACTGCAAAGGTTTCTGTCGCGTATTGTGGTAATTTATCTCTTGTGAAATCATCCATTGTACAATCATTCGCAATTGGTGCACCTTTTAATCCAAAGTAAACGTTCTTTTTTAGTTCATTTACTAGGAAGTTTACTACTAGATTATCAACAACAACTTCTCCACAATTATCTGATAAGTAAATAATTGAATTGGCTTTCTTAATCAAAATATGCAGATCATTAAAATGATCAATAGCTAATCCTTCTTCAGGAAAATTAACGATATTTTTTGCGATATCATTAAAATCAACACTATGCCCTCCGGTACTGAAATCAACCATATTTGCAGCAATTGAATATAAAAACAAATTATACAATTTCTCTTTATTTGGAAGATCGGCAAATGATTCTTTAAGATTGGGAACCAATTTTATGAAAAAATCATTGCTTTCAATTTTAATTTGTAGAAAAGGATCTAATGTTCCTGTTTTTTTAGCTATAATAGAAAAAATCTCTGTTGAGAAATCAGGTAATTTCAAGCAATCAAATTGTTCTTTAGTGTATTCAGATATTTCCTTGATTAACCGTTTTCTTAAGTCATTATCAGTTGTTGATAGTTCAACAGCTTTCACTGTGATTTCATTCAAACATCCTAAACACTTTTGATTTGGCATGATTGCTCTCCTATTTGTTTGTGAGACTACCTACTTTTAAGAATTGTTAGCATAGTTAAAGAAATAAGAAAAGTTGAGTAAAGGATTTCTCCTTTTACTCAGATTACTAATTATTAGTAAATTACTTCGTAAATTCGAAGCATTGCAAACTTTGACTGGAAGGCTAATCTGAAATTATGAAGATCAGATAAACCAACATCAGGAGCATTAGCTAATTCGCCATAACGCCAACTTTGCATACCGCCGATGTCTTGTCCTCCATAAGTTCCATCTGCATTGAGGTTGAATGCACAGAGTTTGTAGATCACAGAATCCCAGAATGCTGGTTGGAAACCGCGTGTTTCCTCTTCTTCTGCTGTTTCAATGTAGTAGTTTTCGTAAGTGATTCCAAGATCATACAAAGTTTTGTTGCCATATGTTTCTCCAATTTGCATCATCCAACGCGATTTTGAAATATCATTGCTTTGACTTCCGATTGTTCCAGGGCTTAGAACAAAGACATAGTTAACACCATACTTTTTCATGATTTTAATAGACGATGTTTCATTATGTATTAGCATAGCACCGATAATGCCAATATGCGTCGAATTAATCGTAGCATTATCCACAAGCGTAGTACAATTTCCCAGAACCCGTATTTGGTAACCATAATCCCACCAACTCATTACCAATGGTGGTTTTTCTCCAGGTTGATATGGAGCGACATTTAATCTGAGGAACTCATAGGCCTCTTGATAGTCATGGGCAAGGAATTGTATTCCTTGTGAGGTTGTTAACCGGGGTGTTAATTCATGGTTAAAGTAGTATTGTCTGTCTGCCATATTTACACTAAACATTACATTTAGCATTAATGTGATAGCAATAAAGGCATACGCCACAGCAATTAACTCTCTTCCGATTTGTTTTGTAGCACGGCGTTTTCTTCTGGAAATGGTAAACCGTTCTTGAAATATTAATGCGAAGGGACGAATAACTTCATCGAGTGTATAGCCTGCAACAATTGCGGCAGCTGGGGTAATAATAAGAGCTAGTCTTACCATAGATCCACCAAAGTATACACCAGTTAATCCCATTAATAATAAGAAAATTGTTTTCTCATTTGGTTTCTTAATACAGAAGTAGAATCCTAGAGGCAGTAAAAAGACCATGATATAGATATTGAAGAAGATATTTGCCCATGAAGCAGTAAGATTTTCAGCTACTGATTCAACAAGTGGTATTGATTCAGCCAATGTTGGGAATATTGTTCTTATGAATTTTACAGCTACTGGAGCTATTAGATTCATAGCGTATAGAACAATTACTACAATTATACCCCCACCAATTAGTCCAAATAACGAATATCTTGTAATTGTTTTCAGTCTTTCAGCAGCCATGTTCTTTTGTAGCTCTTGGTATAAGGTGATTAATAACATTCCAACTATCACTAATACAGGAAGAAGTTGTTCAAATCCAGTAATGAAATCTACGCCATTTCTAGGAATCAAAGTACCAATCATAATTCCAAGTAAGATAGTTATTGAATAAGTAGAAAGTAATCTTCTTGAGTATTTTTTCATTAAAATCATGACAATTGCATATAAAGCAAGTAAGTCATAGGCATAACGATATGCACCCCAAGTTAGACTTAATCCACCTAAACTCACGCCAGCTAAAATACTATGCGTTATACTGTCTTTTGTCAGCCCTCTGACAAAGAAATAGAACGTAAGAAACATCAGAAAGAT
>DAOVPS010000159.1:0-7773 GCA_030629105.1 Candidatus Heimdallarchaeota archaeon | reverse complement strand
TTTGTGGATACTAAATGAGTTTATTGATGTTTTTTTGTAAGAAGTGAAAAAATACATATTCTTCCGTTCATTCAATAAACTAAATACCACAAGCGAAAAGGTTTTAGAACTTAAATAATCACATAATTATAGCAAAAATAAACCATGATACTTTTGAGATTATATTAAACGTTAGATTGGTGGATCCCCAATGAAAAGAAATATTTGGCGAAATAAGAAAGGGCAGATACAAGGAGTCGATTTTGCTCTCGCAATGATTATTTTCATGATTATGTTTGCAGAAGTAATTGTATTATCGCTGAATTTTCTAGAACCAAAATATCAAAATTTAGATAACAGAGCTTTTGAATCCTCTGCTAATCAAGTCTCAGAGGTATTTTTTTCAAGCACAGGGTATCCCAATGATTGGGAGTACAAATATAGTACAGAATTTAATTCCTTTGGCTTGCGAGAGATTGGTACCACAAGTTTAGATGCAAACAAGATTTCTCGGATAAATCCGCATGCGTTGTTTAGTCTGAGTTATGAAAATCTGAAACAGAATATGTCGTTAGAAAACAAAATTGGTTTTCAATTAAGTCTTGAGTCACTATTTGATGTTAGCGCATCGTTGACTCTGTCTCAACCAATTGGTAGCATCAATATTACAACATCAATTGGAGATTGCATTGTTTGGAGTTTTGTAGTAGCACCAAATAGTACAGTTGTTTTTACCCAGAAATCCCAAACAGATACTTCTGGTATTTTAGATTTGAGTTTTCCAACAGGAGTTGCTGTATTACCAGACGGACATTTTACGTTGGTTGTTTTTGCGCAAAGTCAGATTGGGATTTATGCAGTTGATATCGAAGAGGTTGTTATAGGAACCGAAACTAATTTCGGATTGCAATTTATTGTTCAAGAGAACATTTCAAATAATGGATTAGCAAATATTCAAACATCTTTTGTGGGTTCGCTAGTCAGTTTAAGTGCAATTGTTTTATATCCTTATACTGAAGGAAATGAGCAATTTGGTAATGAGTCATCAACAGTCAGTAGTCCAAGTACTACTGAAACCTTTGATCTAAGAATCCCAACAAATGGTACTTGTGTTTCTTTAGTAACTGCAGATTCAATTTCTGGTTTCCAGAGAAAGGTGTTTGTTTATCCTTCACAATTAAGTGAGCAATTTAGCACTGTATACGGTGCTGATTTGATGCCAGATAATAAGCAAATCGTGAAAATTGAAAAAATTGTTGTTGTTAGGGAATGCTTATTCAAGGCGGTGTTATACGTATGGCCCCAATATCTAAGTTAAAAATTCGACACAAAAAGAAAGGACAACTATTCCTAATAGAAGTCTTCATAGCATTATCTGTGCTAATATTATTGATGATTGCTATTTATCAAGTTGAATTTTCTACAGATAAAACCTACCCAGATAATTTATCTGAAATAGGATACAACACTCTCGAATCTTTGAATAGTGCAGGAACTTTGAAACCTCTAGTTTATAATTTAATGACAACAGAACTTGCTGATAGTATTGATAGTGCTTTGCCTGAAAATGTCTTCTGGCGATTATCGGTTGAAGATGATGCTGGAACGAATATTTTCAGTTTATACTGGGAAAGAATACCGCCAGCTGATGCATCAGTTGGAGCTACTGATTACTTTCTGTTTGGATATGATACAATCTTGAATCAGTACAGAATGATTCATTTAGAATTGTGGCGATTGGTTGGGTGAAAAAATGAAACGCAACAAAATCAAACAATTCATGAAAGATAACAAAAGAGGGCAAATCTTTCTGGTTTGCGCTGTAATTATGACAATCTACATGTTATCTTTTATCAATATTGTTTACGAATTAAACCGAACCCAATACACAGAAGGACTGGAAATAGAAGAATTCCAATCAACATTTGATAATTTTAGAACGGAAACAAACGCTTATGTCATATCTATATTAGCGAATTTCTCTCAACCTGCTACTATAATTGATAACAATAATACTGCAAGACTTATCTTACAAGATTGGCTTGATTTTGCAGAAGTACAAATGCTGAGTAAGGGATATATTGCTGTTTTCGAGATAGATGAATTAATTCCCGCTGTTCTTCCAGTTGAATTAGTAAGTACTAATGGACGTATGTCTTTCAGGGGTGACATTGATGTTTATATGGAATGCAACTACATGTCTATTGTAACCCAATTAAGCTATAATGTCAACTATACCCTTTCTTACACAAATACAGCAACTAATGCGATTATTGATTTCTATTATGAAACAGTTTATGGAATTACTTATCTAGGGTACTCGCAAGTAACCGTCAATGCTGCTGCAACAGCAGATCTTTACAATGGCACCTATATTTATTCTGCTCCATTGGCTCCCGGAGATGTTGTGATAGGAGTTTCTGCTGAACAGGTTATTGTTACACTGAACGTATAAAGTAACAATATTCTCCCATTTTTCTTTTAAAAATTAAATATTAACGTTAATTGCAATGCGGACAGCTTTCTCTAGAATTTCCAACGGTAGTGATGCGAAGGGTCTTGCTTTTTCTGCTGCTTGGGATGGTAGATAAGGTATGTGAATGAACCCATATTTAATGTGATTTTGATTATTGCTAGCAAGGTGATGCAAAACTCCGTAAATTATGTTATTACAAACAAATGTTCCAGCTGAATTTGAGATACTTACAGGGATACTTGCTTTCTTAATTTCTTGATAAGTTTTTCTAACATTAATAGTTGTGAAATAGGCTGCGGGACCATTGTCAGCAATTAATTCATCTCTTGGTTTATTATTTGCATTATCTGCATGATCAGTATCATTCATATTCAAACCAATTCTCTCAATTGAGACTACCATTCTTCCCGCAGCTTGTCCCAGAGATAGGATCAAATCAGGCTTTGTTTTTTCAATAGCTGAAATTAATTCAGCAATTGCTTCCCCAAAGACAACTGGTAATCTAATCGTTGTTAATACTACATCCGGGATTTCTTCTTTTGCCATCTTTTTTATTAACTCTAAAGCAGGATTTATTTTGTCTTTACCAAAGGGGTCAAAGCCCGTTAATAGCACTTTTTTCATAGTTTAACCCACCAAATTATCTTGTTAAATGAATCTAATAAATGATATCCTTCTTTGTAAATAAAATTTGATAATTTCGAAAGGTTATTTTAGCTTAATAGCGATGATTCTTTATTAACTACAATAAGGATTATTTTGGAGCAAAAAATATGAGTACCGAAGATGTAATTATTCGTTGCCCGATATGTAACGAAGTCTCTCCTCAAGGATACTTACTTTGTCCATTTTGTGGAGCAGATTTGACTGTTACATATGAACAAAAGATTTTCGCTCCAGTTACATACAAAGAAGTTTGGTTCAGAATCAAATCTCTTATTGTGAAGCCAAGAGTTATTGCTCAAGAAATTGCAGATAATCCTGATTCGAAAGGTGCTTTCTTATTCATTGTAGCAATTTCACTGGGATTATCTCTACAAGTATTATCATTTGTTATGCACACAAGATTACTCGATATGAAATTTTATCCGGTTGTATTCCTCCTTGGCTGGATAGCTATTTTGCTTTTACCGACGCTTATTTGGCTACTAGGAAGCTGGGTTATCAGATTGATGACCCGATTACTAGGAGGCAAAGCTTCCAGAAAACAAATTCGTGCGGCAGTAGGGTATGGAATGATGCCTATTGTTTTTTCAGAACTCTTTATCGGTATTTTGTTTCTTATTGCACTACCTTGGAGAGATCCTGATTCATATGACTTTTCTGCGATTTTCAATGATATGAGTTCCCTCAGACATTCTTTTATTGGTATAGTTGGTTTAGTTATCCACTTTTTGGGTCTTGCGGCATCAAGTATTTACATTGTCTTCATTGCTAAACCAGCATGTGAGTTTTCATGGTTAGAGACTGCTATAGCTACCGGTATACCTATGATAGTTTATCTTATTTTGATGATTATTTATTATATTGGAACTTGAGCTGTTTCTTCAAAAATTAAACACAACCCATAAATATCATTCATCTGCCGTATTATTTGTCTGAATATAGTTAAGCATAACTACTGAATGTGATGAGTCAATGTCCAAAGAGAAAACAAATGGAAAAATATCATTAGAAAATGATGTTAAAGAACCTCATACACAGAAAACAAAAGTGGGCTCAGATAAAAAAGAGTTAACTCCCGAAGAAAAACAGGAGAAAAAAAAGAAGCTCATAAGAAAATCTGTGATTGCCTTTGTTCTCATAGGAGTAGCTATTGGTGTTTCTTTTCTTGGACCCGCAAATATGGAACCGGGTCAATATCAAGTTCGGTTAACTTTTAGTAATTATAATGATATTATTTTTGATATAAATATGGCTGATAGCGCAGATACCACTACAACTGAAATATTTAGATCTCTAAGTGTTAGTGGTAATTCTTGTATTATTTTCACGGATCTAGCCTACAAGTCATCTACTCACTCTAAAGTTGAATACCGAGTAGGAATTTTAGATAATACAAACAATTCGATTCAGAATTTGGAATTGAATCTCATTTCCAGTAATATTAACGGAGTTGGGATGGATCGAAAAGTTCGTCCCACAAAAATTGAGACTATTCACAGTACAGAAATAGGAAAAAATATTGACGTTATTTATTTTAGTATGGCAGTTCCATTTAAAGCAGGAGTAGCTATAGGATTACTAGTTGTAATTGCTGGTCTTTGGATTTCTGAAATTGTTCCTACAATCGTTGGAGCATTTTTAGTACCGATTATTGTAGTCATTTCAGGTATTTCTACTACGGGAGATGCTTTACAACCATTCTTTGATCCTGTTATTGCTTTATTCTTTGGTGGCTTTATAATTGCTGAAGCACTTAAGAAACACAATATTGATCGTCGTTTAGCCCTTGGCATAATAGGTAATGCTAGTATTCGTCCATCTATGTTGATTTTACTTTTAATGAGTGTCTCAGCCTTTCTCTCCATGTGGATGAGTAATACTGCTAGTGCTGCTGTTATGATTCCTATTGCTATTGCTTTAGTAACTCAAATTGAAAGTGGTGGCCGAGAGAAAAATCTCTCTGGTTTCCGGAAAGCATTAATTTTAGGAATTGGTTATGCAGCAACCACTGGAGGTATTGCTTCTGTCATTGGAACCCCAGCAAATCCCATTGCTATAGCAGGTTTATCGGATGTGGGTATAGAAATTTCCTTCTTGAAATGGATAGGATTTGGATTACCATTTGTTTTAATTATGCTTTTCATTATTTGGGGGTACATACTCCTAGTTTTCAAACCAAAAATCTCAAAGGAAAGCTTAGCAGAAGCTCAAATCGTCTTTCGTGATGATTTAAAGAAAATGGGTAAAATGAACAAGAAGCAATGGGTTACTGTAGCAATATTCATCTTCACCATTGTTCTCTGGTTAATGGCAACCCCTCTTAAAAATTGGACCAATGGAGTTATTGCAATTAGTTCTGGTATTGTAGCTCTAATAGCAGTTGTGCTAATTTTCGGATTCAATTTGTTAGAAGTAAAAGATGTTAAGAATGTCAATTGGAATGCTTTATTCTTATTCGGTGGGGGTTTAAGCTTAGGAGATGCGTTAGTTGCTACAGGGATTGGTGACTGGATTGCTTCTAAAATGGGTATTATTGAAGGAAAACATTTCATTGTAATTGCATTAATTGTTGGTGGGATTTCACTTCTAGTTACAGCTGTTGCTAGTAATACAGCAAGTGCTGCAATGCTGATTCCCTTAGTTATTCCTATTGCTATTAGTTTGCAAATCGACCCTACGATGTTGGCTTTAATTGTAGCAATGGGTTCAAGTATTGATTATGCATTAGTGTTTGGCACGCCACCAACAATGATAAGTTATTCAACGGGCTATTTTAGTGTGAAAGAGATATTTCGAGTAGGGTCAATACTGGATATTGTAGGTATAATCGTCTTATCAACGGTATCAGTGTTCTTATGGGTTGGTTTTGGACTTATTTGGATTTGAGATTCATATTTGCATCTAGAAAGTAGTTCCCCTGAGTTTCCTCTTAAAAAAAATCGTGTTACTAATATGAATTTGTTGAGGGATGAAAAATCTTGATTTTGCCTTTATCAGTTATTTTCGCAACTTTCCCACTAACACCCTGATAGAAATCCTCTGATGTAAATAAACTAAGCAATTTTTTGTTGAATAAGTAGATATGTCCATCCGGAATAACTTCATGTGCTCTTATTATCATTTTCAGATTATTTTTTTTCATGAAATTGTCAAGAACTTCCTGACCATAAATATAGATTCCATCTCCTCTTATGCTATGACTATACGTTTCGACTCCTTCTAGAGGATCATTCCAAAGCATTTGTTTTATGGTTGGATTGCTAAGAAGTAAATCTGCTTTTGGCAGATCGTTGATTTCCTTTAAAGAAATGGGTTCAATTGGAATCCCACCGTGGACAAAAAAGTACCTGAACTCCTCATGAACAAGTGCTAAAGGCATGGTTCCAAAAGATCTGTTGAAGTTGACATATAATTCAGGTAAGGAGTTATTTGCTGTGTTTTGTTCTATTTCTGATGTCCCGCAAAAATTTCTAATGTCTGTTAAAAAGCCATAACGGGAATTTACTGAGATAGCTTCGTGATTTCCTCTCACAATGTGTACTCTATCTGGGTATTTAATTATCAAAGCATATAGTAAATTCAAGCACCCTATTGATTGAGACCCTCGATCTACTATGTCGCCAAGGAAAATTAGGTGATTAATATGATCATTTTTTGTAAACCCATCAATAATTGATTTCAATATATTGAAATCACCATGAATGTCCCCGATCACTAATGTTGATCCGCTTTTAATGCGTTTTAAAATTGGTTTCCCTTTCTTTAAAAATATAAATTGTTCAATTAACTCATTAATTTCATCAGCAGTTAATTTAGTTGCTAGATCATAATCTGCGAGGATTCGATTGGATAATTCCAGAATAGTTTTACTGACCATAATATCACAGCAACAATATAGAATGAAAATTGTTCAAGGTATTTTAAGATATTTCCTTATTATTTGAAATCAGCTGCTTTTAATCTTGCGTGACAACTTGGACATTCACCTTGCACTTTTACCCACTCAACAAAGTGTGAATAATGTGCTGTTTCACTGCAATGAGGACACGATACGATTCGTTCACCTTTTCGTATTTGACGTTTACATACTATACAATTTTTTGAAAAGTTAGAAGCAGCAACAGTTTCTCCTTTTCCTCGTTGTGAGGCAATCTGTGAACCAACTCTTCGCAAGGCATTCACATATCCTTGTTTTTTCAAAGGATTATTTGTGGAATCTGCGGCTTTATCGTAATATGTAACTGAATCTGAAGGGCGACCACTCCTCTCAAGGACTGCTGCAATCTCAGCATATAAGTCGGAAATTGCAATAGCAGGAAAGCTTGCGGAGATTTCATCGATCATATCTTCAGCAGCTTCTGCGTTCCCATCTGCAGCATAATCTCTGAATTTGTCCAATAAATTGAACTTCTTTAAACGGTCCTCCACTCGTAAGGCGTCTTTTGGTTGATTTGATTCATCATAGGCTTTTACAGCTTCTGCAAAAGCAACTTTTGCTTCCTCAATTTTCCCTTGAGAAAGTGCTTGTTCACCACGATGTTCTTGCGACTCACCTACAAGGTCTTGTCGTCCAACGGAATCATACATAGTAGCGGCTATTTCTGGACGCTCAATCGTTCCGAATTCATGAGCTGCTACTGCTAGTATTGCAT
>DAOVPS010000008.1:0-32671 GCA_030629105.1 Candidatus Heimdallarchaeota archaeon | reverse complement strand
CCAACATAACATAGGAAACTTTCTGTTTTATCTAAGATTGAATCAATGTAGCCGAGTATAATGTTACTTGAGCCAGGAGCTACTCCACAGTCAACAACTGCTGTAACTCCTTTCTCCTTTGCTAATTCATCTAAGTTTAACGCATCTTCCTCGAAATATGAGATATCTACTATGTTCTTTCCTGCTTTAATTACTGCTTCAAGAGACTTATAACCCATAAAACTAGGAAGAGCTCCAATTACTAAATCAAAATCCTTCACAATATCTTTGATGGTATTGGGATTAGATAAATCAGCACATATTCCATGAAGATCATAATCCTGAGTTAGTTTATCTAAAACTTCTTGGTTAATATCAACTATCGAAACCTCAATAGAGGGATCTTCTGCTAGATCTCTTGCAATAACATTTCCTGAGTATCCTGCTCCTAAAACAACAACTTTCATAACTAAACCTCATGAGTTGTTAGAAAAATGAAATTATTGAATTAAAAGGTTTTTAGTCGATATAGTAACATTTAGTCCACTTTTTTTTCAAATATAAAAAAAAGAAAAATGAGAGCTATTTTGCTCTTCGTTTTCGCATTATAAAAACAATAACTGCAACCATTACAATAGTTCCTATTGGTATTCCAGTATTTGTATTTGCTATTGATCCGCTGGATGTAGCTTGAACAATACCATGACTATAATAGATGTCCATTTCATTATTTCTTCCATCAGACCAAACAACATGTGGGATGTCTTTTGAATCTACTCGAATCATGAAGTAATCTCCGGGTCTGGTAAAGATAGCGTTTGTTGATTCATCGGTTATGGGTAAAGCATCTGTTATTGTCAAAGTTGTTGTTAGTGAATCACTAAAATAACCCATACGATAATACGGTTTGAAAAAGTCTCCTTGTTGATCATAATAGGCAAAATGCAATCTATTCTGTGAATCAATATCCATGTCTGGTTGCCATTGATTTCCATCAACAACTTGATTTATTGTATAACGATCACTCAAGTTAAGTCCATAGTCATCAGAATATCTTAGAAAAGTACCCCACGACTGATCAGCATCAATTAATTCAGCCCAAAGGCAATATAATCTATCATTACTGTCAAATCTGATAACAGGCAGAGTTCCTTTCATAGGTCGTCCATCTAATGATACCGTGAAAGTTCCATTCTCTGATTCTGCATTAATATCTACAGGGGTTGAAAATGTTAAACCTTGATCTATAGATTTTGTTACATAAACATCACCCCAGATTGCATCCAAAGTCCACCACAACCAAGCCACATACACATCATTTTGACTATCAGTTGTAACATAAGGACCTAAGTGATCAATGGGATCTGAAACACTATCTGCAATAAGACATATCTCATCAAATGATTGTCCATGGTCTGTGGATCTAGTTAATCGCATATATGTTGTACCGTTCGCTAAAACTATGTCATCATAAGCCACGTAGATATTTCCATCAGAATCAACTGTCATTGTTTCTTTATCAGCGAAGTCCACACCACCGGTGGCATTAACTCTGTTCCATGTATCCCCAAAATCAGCACTAGTTGCCACGGTAATATGAGAAAGCGGTGTTGTTGATCTGCTATATTCTAGATATGCATAGTACAAATAACCATCAGCATAAACCAACCATGGATCTGATTGTCCAGTAAGAAATCCAGCATAATATGACATATAATTAAAAGTCGACCAAGTTTCCCCATTATCTAAGGATTTTGTAAATGAGACTCTAAGACCACCCGTGTTATGCCCATCTGCATCTTTCCAACCAGCAAAGATCTGATCATCAGGACCTATAGCAATTGTTGGTTCAACATGATGAGCAAAATGTAAATCACTTGTTGATAATAAAATATCCTCAGAAAATGACCCGATAAATGGGTTGTTGTTTGCAGAATATAATTCTGAATTTACTGTTGTGTTAATACTGTTGAATGATAAGGTGAGAATTAACTGCAAAGAAAAAATGAAACCAAATAAAACAGTGAAAGATTTTCTCTTAGCCAAAGTTTTGACCTCAATAATCTTACTATTATGTTAGTTGCGAGTTAGTTTTTGTATATAGCTACCAATCTAGATTTTCCCTTAAAATTTTTAAAGGACTAGCGAATTGTGATTTCAGAAATAAAAATAATAAAGAAAATTAAAAGTTTCAGAGGATGTTTTAATGACAGATATGAGAACTCCGATCTATGAATGGCATAAAGAAAATGGTGATATGGCTTCATTTGGTGGTTGGGAACTACCAATGCAATTTACTTCTATAAGAAAGGAGCATATGGCTGTAAGAGAGAACGCAGGAATTTTCGATGTAAGTCACATGGGTCGCTTCCGTTTTACAGGGAAAGATGCTTTTCCAATGTTGAATAAAATTCTACCACGAAATCTTATGAAATTAGCAGATGGTCGCTGTGGGTACAGTTATCTTCTCGATGAGAATGGAGGAATGATTGATGATTGTGTTACCATGCGAAAAAGTGAAGATTATGCTATTTTCGTTTGTAATGCCGGTCCACGAATCAATGATTGGAATTGGATGATTAAATTCATAGATGGTGAGAAACAAAAGAATCCAAATTTAGATATTAGTTATTATGATTTCACTTTAGATTCCGCTATGTTTGCTCTTCAAGGCCCAAAAGGTGTGAAAATTTTGGAAATAATGACTGATATTGAAATCCCGAGAAGTTGGGGATACTTTGAAACTCAGCTAGATGGTATTGACGTCATGGCTTCCAGAACAGGATATACAGGAGAGGACGGGTTTGAAATTACAATCGTTGGAACCAAAGATACCATTGCTGAGAAAGCAACCAAGCTCTGGAAAGCTATTCTGAAAGTAGGAGAACCATTTGGTTTATTACCTTGCGGTTTAGGTGCTCGAGATACTTTACGACTTGGTGGCGGCTTACCTTTGTCTGGTCAAGATTTCACTCCTGAGTATGATCCATTTGAAATGGACTTAGGTTTTCAAGGAATATTCATTGATATGAACAAAGAATTCTTCATCGGACAAGAAGCACTCAAAGCCAAGTATCCTACATTGAATGAAGAAAAGAAGTTAACCTTAAAGGAAATGACTAGGAAAAGAGTTGGTATAGAACTTTTGAAGAAAGGAATACCAAGACATGGCTACAAAATTCATTCCGAAGGAAAAGAAATCGGTGAAGTAGCAAGTGGAAGTATTTCACCTCTAACAGGAAAGGGTATTGCTATGGCTATTCTACCTTTAGCATATACAGCACTCGATACAGAATTCACTATTATTATTAGAGATAAACCATATCCAGCAAAAGTAGTGAAGTATCCTTTCTTTGACACTACTAAATACGGTCGTAGAAGAGAACAGTAAATTTTAGCGATGAAATTCATCGCTTATTCATTCTTTTTCTTTTTTATCGATTATCAGATCATCCAAGCTTGGAGCTTTTGTATCTGCTTCATCTGAGCAATGAACTAAAGCATTCCATATTTCACTTCCAGAAAGTCTTCCACTAACTTTGACTGTTTCACCAACGAACTGCTCGAATTTTGCAGTATCAAAATTAGTTGGCACAGACTCCCAAGGATTAATAGCAAAGAGTTTGTATTCTTTGCCTTCTTCTGTAGTCAAAATAAACTCATTAAATTTTTTTGAAACAACACCGGTTAATTCTACTTCTTCCATCAAATTCACCTTTTTAAATTCATCATTCCTTTAGTAGGTCGTCTACCATTTGTTCAAATTCCTTCTCTTCTCTAGCTTTTAAAGCTCCAATCTTCTTATTTGTTAATTGTTTGAATTCTGTAATGAACTCTTTTGATAGAATCATTTTTGGCTTTTCTTTCTTAATCTTGTCAAGTACTTCTTTGAGATGCGATTTCGCAGCATGTTTCTGATTTGCTTCTAGAGCTTTAATTTCTTTCTCTTTTCCTTCTTGTTTTTTGAGTTTCTTTATTTTTCCTTCAATTTTGAAGACTTCATTTATTGCTCGTTCCATTTGAGCTCTTAGATCATACAGAATAAATTTGGTTATGAGTTCATCAATGGGTTTCTCTAAATCACCCATTTCAATTTCTTTGACAATATCCTTTATACTCTCACCCATAGTTTTCTCTTCTTCAATTTGCGCTTTGAAGGCTGAAAGATTGAAGTCCTTTATCTCTGGTTCATATGCTGCTTTCATTTCATCAGCTGTCTCCAAATCTAACCCCATCTCCAGCATTTCCATTTCCATATCAATGATATCATCAGAACCTTCCTCATCTAGAAGATCAATTTCGCTAATCTTTTCCAACCAGAGCATCTTTCCATCTATTAGAATTAATCTTTGTCGTAGAGCATTCAGACTCATGTGCTGAAGCTCATGTAGGAACAGATTAACATCATCAAATAATAAATTGTAAGCATTGTTTTCGATTTCAGCAATTTTTTCTGAATCTGCTTTTTCTTTCCTTGCCTTTCTTCGACTTTTTCTCTTCTTTTCTTTTTTTGGCTCAATCTTCTCTTTTTTCTTAATTTCTTTACCTTTCTCCTTCTCTTCTAATTCAGAAGTATCATCTTTTATTGCTTTCTTTTCTTTTTCTCTCTTTGACAAGGATTTAACCTCGAGATACCATAGATGTGAGTATAATTTTCGAATATTTATTGTTAATGGTTTTCTTTTAATAAGGATTCTTAATTCTTCTTCAAATTATTTTCTTAGCTTATCAAAGTTTTTCCCAATAAGAGACATTGATTTATCAGCAAGAAAAGTTTTATATGCTCAAAAAAAGAAGGAATTTAAGTTCAGACCAATCTAATAACGAATAAAAATACAGGAGATCTATAGGTTTGTTTTATCAAGTAGATGCATTTAGTAGTCAACCATTCCTAGGAAATCCAACTGCAATTATCCTAGATAAGAAAGATGAATTCCCAACAGAAATACGTGAATCTATTGCAAGAGAGATGAATCTTTCAGTTACTGCTTTTGTATCTGATAGTCTAAAAGCAGATTTTAAGATAGAATTCTTCACTCCTAAAAAAGAGGTCCCTCTTAGCGGGCATGCAACAATTGCTGCATTATGGCTTCTTGCTGATATTGGAGAAATTGTTCCTAAAAACTCAAAGGCTTCTATAAAAGTGGAAACAAAAGAAGGTACGTTTAAAACAGAGATCCGATGGAAAGATGACGTTCTAGACAAAGTTTACATGACTCTAAAGAAACCTCAATTTAGAGATGTCGAATTAAATATACAAGCTCTTGCAGATATTTTAGGAATACGAACTGATAAGATAGAATCCGATGAGAAACTTCCTCTCATAATAGCTGATACTGGGAGTCCAAAATTACTGATTCTAATTTCCAGTAAAGAAATGACTGATGCATTAGTACCTAAATACGAGGAAGTTGAACGTCTCTGTAGAAGAATGAAAGTTTCTGGTATTCACCTCTATACTTTCGACACATATTTAGATGGTTCCACTAGTTATACCAGACAGTTTGAACCGATACGAGGTTCCCCTGAAACTGTTGTCTCAGGTTTAGCGAATGGTGCTTTAGGAGCTTATCTTGTCAAAAGAGGTTTTGCTCAACCAGGCACCCTAATAATTGAACAAGGAGAATCCTTAGAACGACCAAGTACAATCGAAGTGGTAATAAAAGGAACAGAAGATGAGATCAAATCAGTCAAAATCGGTGGCAAAGCAAAAGTTATTTTTAAATTCGAACCAAGGAAGGGTCTTTTCAAAAAATAGTTTTTTCACTTTAATCTTCATAGCATTTAGACACTCCATAGCAATATTTAATAACAGAAGTTTTGACTCTTCAATTACTTCCATATTCTGATGAATAATGGTAAGATAGCTGAAATGCTGTCTGTTCGTAATCGGGTCACTTTTTCCTAAGGATTCGCCGTCCGTTTAGGGGGAAAGGAATGGAGCTCAGATACGAAACATCAGGACAACTGGTGAAACACATGGCAAGAATGCATACAAGACGTAAAGGTAAATCAGGTTCTAAGAGACCCCCTCATGCATCTATTCCTGAGTGGATAACACAAACACCTGAAGAAATCGAAACAAAAATTGTTGACCTTGCAAAACAAGGCTTAACTTCAGCAATGATTGGTACTGTTCTAAGAGATAGTCATGGAATACCTTCATCAAAGCTTGTTATCAAGCAAAGGATAACAGAAATTATGAAAAGAGAAGGAATTTATCCTGAATATCCAGAAGATTTTAGAAATTTGGTTAGAAAAGCTATGGCTCTAAGAAGACATCTAGATGGGCATCCAAAAGATCTCCATTCAAGATATGGTTTAGAGAAAATAGAAGCTAAAGTCAGACGACTAATGAGATACTATCAAAAGAAAGGTATTATTCCAAAATCTTTCAATTACAGACCAAGTACTGCTGCCACAATAATTAGATAAGCTAAACATAGAAAAATCTACATTATTGTGTCTATTATCTTTTTTCTTTCTTTTTATTTAATTTTTAGATTTTAGTAACTTTTTAAGTAAAAATACACAAAATGATATTAAGTAGCTCAATCTAATGACTTGTGTGGTGGAGAAATGTCATCTGCAAAAAGCACTAAAGGAAACTTCAAAGAATTTAAAAACAGAATCGATGCAGCAGTTGATTCTATCAAAGACTCAAAAGACACTATATTTTGTGTGAGTCATATTGATGCGGATGGACTTACTTCTGCTGGTATTATTGGTAAAGCCCTTCATCGAGCAAATATTCCCTATCATATTAGATGCGTTAGACAACTCGAATTACCAATTATAAGTGAATTATCAATGTTGAAGGATGTAAAAACGCTCTTATTTACTGATTTAGGGGGAGGACAATTAGAAGGCATTAACAAGTACTTGTCTAACAAAGAAATTATAATTTTAGATCACCATCCAGTATTAGCAGAACCTGAATTTGAATCATTAGTTCATGTGAATCCGTTCGAGTTTAATTATGATGGCGCGAATCAAGTTAGTGGTGCTGGACTCTCCTATTTCTTTGCTAAAAAGCTGGATTCCAAGAATGTTGATTCAGCAAGCATTGCTGTTGTCGGTGCATTAGCCGATCGTCAAGATAAAGGTGAGAAGAATTCACTTATTTCATTAAATCAGAAAATTGTTGAAGATGGTCTTAAAGCTGGTGTTCTTGAAGCAAAATTAGATATCAGATTATTTGGAAGAGAAACGCGACCGATTTATCAAGCACTTGAGTACACGACTGATCCGTTTCTCCCGGGTCTTACTGGAGATGGAGATATGTGTATTCGGTTTATGCGTGATACTGGTATACCTCAACAGAGAGGAGATACTTGGAGAACTATCCAAGATCTTAATGATGACGAACGACGAATGCTAGTTGAAGGGTTAATAACCTATGGATTAAAAATGGGCATGACAGCTCAAGAATCACAAAGCATCTTAGGGTGGGTTTACAATTTACCTAATGAGCAACCTGGAACTCTTCTGAGAGATGCAAGAGAGTTTGGTTCCCTACTAAATTCATGTGGAAGATTAAAAGCGACAGGAATTGCTATTGGTATTTGTATGGGAGAAAGAAAATTCCTTTTACAAGAAGCAGAAGAAATAATGCAGGCTTATCGTATTAAAATCTCCAAATCACTTGAAATTATAAATAAAGATAGTGAACATTTGAAAGAGTACTCGAACTTGATACTTTTCGATGGTAGGAATATCATAGATGATACAATGATTGGTACAGTAACTTCAATTGCTATTTCAAGTAAGAGGTTTATTGATAAGAAAAAACCACTTGTAGGTATCGCTATTTCTGAGGATGGAACTGTAAAGGTAAGCAGTCGAGGAACAGCACAACTAATAAAACAAGGGTTGGATCTCGGTTTGGGATTAAGAGAAGCAGTTGAGTCTATAGGTTCTGAAGCTGAAGGTGGGGGTCACAATATTGCTGCAGGAGCAAGAGTTCCACAAGGAACAGAAATGCTATTGATTGAAAATCTAAATGGTGCTTTAGAAAAGCAATTGCGTCCCAAAGAAGAAAAACCATCAGAACCTAAGAAGAAAGAACCGAAACCTAAACCTAAAACACCAAAAACACAAAAGAGTAAAACTATAACAGAGAAAAAACCAAAATCAACAAAATCTACAACTAAGAAATCATCCAAATAGGTGCGATTCTGATTTGAGTGAAAACAAAACCAAAGATATCTATTCGGAAATTCAAGTTACATTAGTCTTTGAGAATAGTCACATTGCTGAAACTATTAATAATTCAACTTATCCGGAAAACCAAGAGACCCCAGAAGGAGTTATTTCAACATCTAAAATTGAAGGAAACAAAGTAGTTCTTTCTGTAAAATCTGAGAAATCTATTTTGGATTTATTAAGGACGCTTGAAGATTATTTTGAAAAGATAGATTTGTCATATAAGACGATAAAAAATGTACGAGAATAGTTCTTAACCAAAAGTGTGGGACATTTTATATTCTCAATAATAAGGAAAATGTTTTAATAGAGACGATTTTGTCTCGAATATGTCTTGGTATCTATCTTAGATATCAAAATAGAAAAGAACTTATGAATATAATGTTTGTTTGATAACAAGTAGGAGAAAAAAGAATTGAGTAGTAGAGCCGCCCGAGGAAGAAAAAGAAAAGATAAAGAAAGTAGAAGAGTTGTTGATAAATTCACATTAAAGACTTGGTATAAAGTAATTGCTCCAGAAATGTTTGGTGGGGAGCAAATCGCAGAAACTCCTTCTTCTGATCCAGAGTATGTAGTGGGAAGAACTCTAAAGTCCACCTTAATGGATTTAACTGGTGATTATAAGAAAATGCATGTGAAAATCACCTTCAAAGTGCAGAAAGTAAAAGGTGATAATGCAATTACAGATTTTAATGGTCATGAATATACTCGCGACTATTTACGTTCAATGATTCGTAGACGACGAACTCGAATTGATGGCATCTTTAATGTTACAACAAAAGATGGTGCTCGTTTGCGATGTAGTATTATAGCATTAACTCCTTTCAGATGTAAAACAAGTCATGAAAAAGGCATTAGAGAAGTAATGTATGATGTAATCACAAAACGAACAGAAAGAATGCCTTTTGATAAGCATGTTATGGATTTAGTAACTGGAAAAATGGCTACTGAAATTTACAAAAGAGCTAAAAAAGTTCATCCAGTTCAAAATGTTGATGTTTGGAAATCAAGAGTTCTTAACCTGCCAACTATGGTGTTAGAACCAGAACCCCCAAAACCAGAACCTGCTAAGGAAGCTCCTAAAGAAGTTCCCAAAGAAGAAGCTCCCAAAGAAACTCCAAAAGAAGAAGCTCCAGAGGAAAAACCAGTAGAAGTTAAAACATAATTCTTATTTTGAGGATCAGATCATAACAGATCTGATTTCTGTTTCTATTTTTTATTTTATGCTGTTTTTCAATTTAATTTTGACAGAAAATAAATGACAAAAGCAATTATCTCTTAGCAATATGTGAGATTAGAGAATTAATATGGGATGATTTCATGGAAATAAATAAGGGTCGCTTAGAAAACAAGATCACAATTTCAGAGTGTTTACGAGATTGGGAACCACACCAAAAAAAGGGATTTGATCCAAATGAAACAAGAATGCTTGATATTTTCGAGTGTTGGACAGGAGAAAAAGGATCAGGTATAGGACTTGTAGGAATTCCTTTCGATTCAGCAGTTATAGGTAGAAAAGGAGCAAAAGGTGGTCCAAAGAAAATCAGGGATTCAGTTCGATATTTCAAAGCTTATGACTGGTCTTTGGATTTTTGGTTTGGTGATAAAAAAATCATTGATTTTGGAGATATTATACTTGAAGCTGAATCCGTTGTTGAAGCTCATGAATTAATAAGTAATGTAATATACAAAATAGCTTCTCAAAGTTTTAAAACAATTACTCTGGGTGGAGATCATTCAATAAGTTATCCAATTATCAAGGGGTTAAAAGAAGCCTACAATCCAAAAAAAATTGGTTTAATAAATATTGATGCACATCTTGACGTTAGAGAAGTTATTAATGGGAGGATAACAAGTGGAACTCCTTTTCGACGCATTTTAGATAATAATCTCGTTTCTGGAGAGAATTTTGTGGAAATTGGAATTCGTAATTTCACAAATGCTAGAGCTTATCGAAGGTATATTGAAGATAAAGACGGATTGATTTTCACAATAGATGATATTCGTGAAAAGAGTTTAGCTTCTGTAATAGAAAAAACAATACAAAGAATTACTAAGGGAACTGATCTAACTTACATTTCAGTCGATATGGATAGCCTTGATCAAATATATGCTCCAGGTGTAAGTGCTCCAACACCAGATGGTTTAACTCCTAATGAAATCTTGAAAATAATTCATTCGGTCGCTGTAAAAACAAACCTCATTGGCATGGATATTGTTGAACTGAATCCTTTGTATGATACTGCTGATACTACCGCTATTAACGCTGCAAATTTTCTTGTTCAGTTTGTCTCATCAGCATTTTGGAAAGAAAATAATCAGAAATGATTGAGTAATTCTATTGTCGTCTTCGATAAGTGAAGACATAGACTCCATACAGAAGTACACCAAGACCACCAAGTGATGAGCCAGAAATTATGAAGAAAAGACGCCATTTCCATTTTAAAGGTTCAAAATAAATATTATTTACGCGATCTTTTATTGCTTGTAGACAATTAGCGTAAGAAACTGGGCGAATCATATAATCATCGGCTTCTTCTGCACTTCTATCTTCTAGTACACTTTTTGATTCAACTTTAATATAATACTAGGACAACCAACCCAAATCAGCTATATAGTTGGGAGATTGATAGAGTGTTTTTAATTGAAAGAAACCGAGATCGATTAGATCTTGCATTAAACCTTTAACATCATTTGAAGTTAAATCCTTGCTCTGGTATAACTCTCGATCTCCAAATTTGAATTCAACATAACCATCAGGGAAGATGGCAAAATGATAATATGGATTAAGTCCAGTTGGTTCATAATACCAATAAGCTCCTCCTGTAATGAAGGATCCTGCGAAATGATGAAGATCGATAGTAAAATCTTCCATGTCTATTGTAGGAGTTTCTTTTAATTCACCAATTGTAGCAAGAATGGATGCTGTATGATTCAAGTTGGGATTATTTTCTTGAAAGAAAAACGCAGTTATGTTGAGTAGAGTGCCTGGCTCATAAATACTCACGTTCCAGTCGTAGCCCAACCACCAATAATAAGCATTGTATTGCGAGTAAAGGTAACTCGAATTAAAGATTGTACTTTCGTTCGCGAACATCTCAAAAACATATTCTTCATTATCATCATAGAATGGCAAAGCATCCCAATAAAAATAGTTCACATATAAAACAACAGGATTATAGATGATTTCGCTGCCATTGAATACATCCCAGAAAATTGGTTCATCATCTGCATCAATTGTTGGACTGGGTTTGATTTGATTACAAAAATACTGACCAAAAAGATCCTCACCAAGAATTCTTTTACCATATAATTCATTCATATTTACTACTTGATTTGAATTTCGACTTTTAATTACGAATATTGAACTTAAACAGATAATAAAGAGAAAAACCATTACTTTCAAAGATGACTTCTTTTCCAAGATGCAAACACCAATCCAATTTATAATAGAAATAAATTATTACATAGAATATTAATTTTCTTAAACTAAAATTCAATGAGATAATTTTTCCTTTTTAATCATCCAAGATTTCTTTGATGCCACTGAATGTGAGAGTTGTATGTTGATTGCCATCTTCTCTCAAACATTAGAACCAAAATTCCAACAAGTATCATTAGAATAAAGACAATTCCTGCACCTGCAAAGAAAATGACCATTATAGTTGTAGAGGGATCTTCAATTACATAACCTATCAATGCAGACAATAATCCAATAATTAGCAATGAAACTGAACCTACGAATAAAACATTTAAGATCAAATACCACAAAGCAATAATTTTTCCTTTCAGTGGATACTTTCTCTCTTCTCTATCTGGTGATTTTTGCAAATGCTTGCGTAGTTTCTCATATCTCATATATTGAATAAATGGGATTCCTATGAAATAGGATACAATAACAATTATTGTAGAAATAAACATATCAATTTTTGTTGTATTTTCATACTGTCCATGCGGGTAAAACCAATGATCTGAAAGATCCTTCAAGGTCATTAACAAATAGTAATAGTATCCTATGCCGAAAGTTGCAAGGCCAAAAACAAGCCAATCACCATGAGATCTTTGTTTCAGTGGTTTCTGAATAGACTCGAATTTTGGTTTATGTCTTGGTTTTGTGGGATAAGTTGCTTCTAGAAAATCAATAACTTCTTCTCGAGTAAATCGTTTTTTATGAACAACAAAACAATTAGGACAAATTGGTTGGTCTTCACTTATTTCACTTGAACAATTGAAGCAGTTGATTTTCATTGTTTAATCACAGTTTTGTTTACTGTTGTTACTAATAGGATGTATTATCTTTTTTAATTTATGTTTATCTAGTGGTGCTGTCTGTTGTTCTGCAATAATTTTTTAAGTAATATCCTAATGGTATGTATAATTTAAAAACTACAAAACAGTGATTTAAAGCGGGATTAAAGGGAATATTATTAGCTAAGTGGACAGTACAAAATTTGGTTAGTATTAAACTCATAATCGACGCGATAGCAATTCCCTTTGGTTTAATTGCTACGATTGTTATCATATCAAAGAACAAACGCAATATAACGAATATTCTATTTGGTTTAATTACATTTTGCGGAGGAGTTTTAGCTGTGATTTTCAGCTTATTAAAAGAATCTTATTATTTATTGGGGAATAATCAAACAGCAATATGGTTCGATAAATTAATGGTGTTTTCATTGTTTCTCATGACCATACCAGCTTTAAGTTTCTCAATATTTTTCTGGAGAGCAAAATACAAATCCATTCCTAGATATTTACACTCTTTTGTTTTTATACTTGCATTTAGTTTATCATTATGGTTATTTTTGGACAAAGACATCCTTGAATTGGTTCCAACAAAATCAAATTATGGTGTGAATACTCAATTTAAACTAGCTTTCACAATCGTAAGTGTCTTGACCATGATTCTGATCTTCCTTTTACTAGTTATTGAAATGCGTATGATGGCTAAAGGAGCATCATCATTTCCGGATTTGCGAAGAAGAATGAATCTCTTCACATATATTTTTGCTATTGGATTTGGAGGAGCATTAATATCCATTTATTTATTCCAGTTTATTCCAGGTTTTCAAGATGCCTTACAACCTTCAACTTTATTCATTATTCTTGCAGCTACACTCTTCTCTCTAGCGTTTACGGCTGCTTTAAGTCATAGTGAAACAAAATTATGGCATGGTTGTCCAAAGCTATTGATTGAAAATGGTGGAGATACGTATTGCTTAAATTCAGAAGAAGGGGATGTAAAGTCTGTAAAAGTTTTGGATTTAGGAGCAATTATTGAACGGATACAAATTGATACTGATATTTTGAAAACAGGGGCTGATAATTGTGCTAATTCCATTTTCTCAAATTCTGATGATGTTGTTTGTTGTTTAACAACACATAATCCAATTAAAGTCCTGAATGAAGAAGTTGCTCGAGATGAAATGGAGTTAGCAAAAGCAATGGATATTTTGGATGGGAAAGAGCTGTGCTCTGAATGTTTACATAAGATTATTGCTTATAGAAAAGAACACAAAGATAAAACTAATGCTGAAATTAAGATGCTTTTCTTGGGAATGGGAGCCGAAGAGTTTTTTGGTGTAGCTTAATTATACTTATGTTTTCCAGCTGGTAGAATGATAAGTTCGAACTAAAGGATCAAAATTCACTAATAATTCTAAATCAGAGAAGTTAACTTGACATATTTTGAAACCTTTTGTTCCACAATTCAGCATTTCTTTTGTCAGCTTCCCTTCTTCTACTAACGATTTGATGTGTTTGAGAGTATAACCTCGATTAAGCTTTGTAAACGATTTTAGGACAATTTGGTTTCCAAGTTTATTTATAACATTGAAGATAAACTTGATTTGATTAGGTGAATGAGGGATAAGGGGATTACAAAAAACAAGCAAATAATCATTTTGGCTTACCTTATGAAAATCTGGATTAAGAGTTATTGATTCTTCATCTAATTTGAAGCGATTGTGTAGAAGAACATCCTCAGCGAAAATCGGATCGCCTGGGATACTAGCAAAATTGCTTGGAATGTAGTTCTTGCGAGTACTATCAACTTGAATTAAGAATGTATTCGCTTCTTTCAACACAACCATTGTTCTCGGTTATTCATGAAAAGCAAGGTTATTTCTTTATTCCGATTCCTACGCTGATATTAATATAATATTTCCTTCGATTAGACAAAAGTTAAAAATACTGTTAGGAATAACTCTTTCATTCAATGGTGAGACAATTGAGTGAACTAATAAAATTCTATCATTCGGATTTAGCTGATGCCTTGTACTATTTTGAATATCATGGTCCTTTAAAGAAAAAAATAGGTTGGATAGAACGGGACAAAGAAGCAAGAGCGTTATATAAAGTTATCAGAGAAATAAAGTTTACTCGATTCAAACATTTCTTGCCTTGGGCTAGAAATATAGTAGTTCTCCACGATATTGAGTCGCCAAGAAAATTAGCTAGATATATAGAGAACAATCCCCCTAGAGGAAAGTTTGGAGAGAAATGGCTTGTGGAAATTCAGAAATTAATAGATATTGTGTCTGAAATCCTAAATTATTACCAGAAAAATATCTTAACGAAAGAAAGGGAAAAAGAGTTAGAAAGTACAAGAGAAGAAATTAAGAAGAAATATTCTAAATATTGGTCTAAATTGCAAGAGGAATCACTCAAGCTCCCAGGAATATCTTGGAAGAGAAAAGACCCGATTGTCTGCCTTCTATATCCTATTGATGGACGATTATCCCATAAACTCACATATTCTGACATTGCTTATATTGAAACTTCAAAAGTTATGGTCGAAAGAGATGATATGTTTCTTCATGAAGTAGTAAAATTATTGAATTATTCCAAACCGATTGGTTCTTGGGTTAGACAAGATAGACGAGGAGTTAGAGCTATAGCTTATGAATTGTTCACTGAGCTACAGACATTGAAACTCATAAATGCCATTACAGGTAAAAGACCTAACTTCCGATCCATTATCTATGAAAAGATGTACAATATCTGGATTCCTTATATCCGACCTGACACATCATTTGATGAGGATGAATTGGAAAGAATTCTAGGTTTAGCTTACAAGAAAATAACCAGAAAAGAATATGATGGCTTGTATCAAATGGGTGAGTTATACACGGAATTAAATATTATCTTACTAACTTAATCTACTACAAACATTCCAATTTAATATTAATGTCAAGTTGATATTTGATTTTTTATCATTTTTACATTTGATTTGTACTTATTTCATTATTGCTATTGAGAGTCAACGGAATTTAAGTTAGGTCATTCTTTATCTCTAAAGATTTTAATAGTTAATATATTAATTAATTATAGATACAAAATACCTATGAAAAGTAGGAGATATTACTAAATGAGTCAAAATAGTAAACATTGTCCATATTGTGGTTCTGCATTAGAAAGCGGTTCTCAGTTTTGTCAAAATTGTGGGGCTTCTATCTCAGGTGGTGCTGGACCAAGTAAACCAGCTCAGCCAGCTCATACCCCGATACCGCCTCAAGAGTCATACGGCACAACCCCTGCTTATGAACAACCTACATCGACCGTTTATACTTCTCAAAAGAAAGATGATTCCTCTGGTTTAATCTCACTAATCTTTGGAATTTTAGGTTGTATTGGAATTTTACCATGCATAGGATCAATTATAGCTATTTTTATGGGTCACAGTGCGAAGCGTAAAGGTGAGAGTCAATATTCTTCAATAGGTGTGATCTTAGGTTATATTGGTATATGCTTATATGTAATTGGTGGTATCATCGGACTCATATTATGGTTTACAGGTATTTGGTGGTATATCTAATTCTCAATTAGAATCACCTTTTTCCTTTTTTTTCGATTTGTGAGATGTAACATAGAAAATAATATAATTAGAATAGTAATAAAATGAAAATACCTCTCAAAAACCTTTTCAATAATTAATCACTTAAAATATCAAAAGGGATAATAACCATGAGTAAGATAAATCATTGTCCATATTGTGGTTCTGCATTAGAAAGTGGTTCGCAGTTTTGTCAAAATTGTGGGGCTTCTATCTCAGGTGATGCTGGACCAAGTAAACCAGCTCATACCCCCATGCCACCTCAAGAGTCATACGGCACAACCCCTGCTTATGAACAACCAACAACAATAGTTTATACCCCACAGAAAAAAGAAGATAATACCGGTCTACTCTCATTGATCTTTGGAATTCTGGGTTGTGTAGGTGTTCTTGCATGTATAGGATCTATTGTAGCTATTATCTTGGGTCACAGTGCGAAAAGCAAAGGTGAGAGTCAATATGCTTCTATAGGTTTAGTCTTAGGCTATCTTGGTGTCGGGTTATATGTCGTAGTGATAATAATCTATGTTATTCTATTTGCAACTGGATGGATCTGGTACATATAAGCTAGCTTAGAAAAAATCAATGCAGAGCAATTCCTGTAAAAATACTTAGTCACACATCGAAAAGTAGATCAAGAAATGTAAATGCAATAATAGGACTTGTCATAGGTTATCTTGAAGCTGTAATAGCATAGTACCAATACTCGTGATAGGTTTTACCTTTTGAGGGTACTGAAAAACCGAATTATTTATTTCGGAATAGTGTAACTTCAATTAGAAATCAAATAGAGTTTAGATTAAAATAGATAGGAGAACGAAAAATGAGTGAAAAAGAGGAGTATTGTCCATATTGTGGTTCTGCAATAGAAAGTGGTACACAATTTTGTCAAAACTGTGGAGCTGCACTTTCCGATGTTGAAAAAACACCCGCAGTACAAATAATACAAACACCACCACCAGCAAGTATAGGTTACTATCAACAACCAGCTACTCAACAAGGACCATATCATCAACAGACAACAACAGTTTACGTTCCACAAAAGAAAACAGAAGATGTATTGGGTGTATTATCACTTATTATGGGAATACTTGGTTGGATTATGGTTTTACCTGGTATTGGGAGTATCATTGCTATAATCTTGGGTCATATCTCTAGAAGTAGATCTAAAAGTGTCACAGGATTGGTTGGGTTAATTCTAGGATATTCGTTTATTATAGTAGTTGGAATAATACTTATGGTAATTTTCATACCCATTTATATTTAGTAATAAGTAATTTCTCTCATCAGAGAATTAGGCATTATATATTAACTAGAATAGCTAATTATTAGCTAAAAGGTGACAATATATAGGAGAGATAATTATGAGTAAGAGAAACGACATCTGCCCTTATTGTGGGTCAGCACTCGAAGATGGGTCGGAGTTTTGTTAGAATTGTGGTGCTTCATTATCTGTTGTTGAATCAACTACTTCAGTTAGGATAATATCTGAAAGTCAGCCAAGTCCTAGTTATACAGTGGTACAACCACAAACGACAACTTATGTTCCTGGAAAACAAGATGATTCCCAAGGAACTATTGCACTTATATTTGGAATACTTGCTTGTGTAGGAATTCTGCCTTGTATTGGTGGAATCATAGCTATATCCGTTGGAAATAATGCAAAAGGAAGTTCTTCAGGTTCAATTGCAGTAACACTTGGTTGGATATCAATCTGCTTACAAATTGTCGCAACGATTGTTTTAACTTCAATTTTTTGGTGGTTCTAAAAACAAAAACAAATGGGAATCTCAAAATCCTTTATTCATAGATAAATATTCAGATTGAGAACCTTAGAATGCTCCACGCACAACCGGATGCAAACCATAATGTTCAGTTCCGTCAGGGCGTTCCATTTTTTGAACGAATCTATTAGATTCCAATTTTGTTAGTGTTGATTCAGCATCTTGGTCAGATATTCTGAGAAAACGCACAATCTCAGTTACTGAAACTCTTCTTTTGTACCGAATAAAAGACATGAGACGAGCTTCTTTCGAATCAAATCGTAATTCTTGTTGGATTTTTTCTTTAGTTTGAGTTCCTAATTCTCTTCTACTTTCTTCTTTGATGCCAAATAACCGACCTACTGTAGGTCCTATTTTTTTGAACCTATCAATTGGGATGGGATCTCCTGATACTAAGAATTCTTTACCAAACATTAGATCAAAATGATCTGCAACACGGTTTAATCGCTTAAAGGTCACCGGTGCCTGTTCACTTGGATCTGTGCATGCGACAAAGATTAATTGATTGCTCAGTTTGAAAACGAATCTATTTCTATCTGTTTCAATCCATTTTATTTCTGCTCCAAATGAACCAACAAAGGAATTCACTGCACTCAAAAAGCCACTAATTAAATTCTCATCGCTGTCACTATTATCATATTTTTGATGAAACAGGCAAGTTCCTGATTCTTGTAGAATCCATATTTGTTGCAAATTCAATTGCTCTTCACCTTGTTACTCGAATTACCTCAACTACTAATTACAAAAGGAATTTTTAGGATTTTAAGGCACGTAGTATCTACATAATCTGATAATACTATTTTGAAGATAAAAAAACGAGGATTTAATGTAAACCCTCTAACTAAGAATAACAATCTGATCTAAACGATTGATAAGCCACCAACCTGCTGGGATTAAGATAATTGTTCCTATACAAGCTTCAGCTAATGCGATAACTAGAAAACCCAGCCACCAACCTACAAGATAAAACCACAATAATCCTTTAAGCGATCGTGTAAAGGTTATTTCTCTTTGCACCGGGTTTTCATAAAGTGAGAAGACATAACCAATCCGTTCAAAGAACCAAATACCTAGTGGTGCTGAGATTATCAAGGCTGTGAAAATAAAACCTAAAAAGTACCAAATGGGTGTTAACCACGAACCAATAAATATTACCCACAGAAATCTCAAGATGATATTAGTCATTTTCATGTCACCTGTTTTTGTAGTCATTTATGCTATTGTGAAATATAAACATAGTGCGGAGAATTTCACCTAGCTATTCAGTAAATTTTTCTAATATTCGATTTGTAGGGTAATTAATATAAATGAATGGTTTTTGGAGTAATATAATGCTTATTGATGTTTGAAGGCGAAGAAATTGACACAAGAATTTGACCTTGGTGATGACTCAGAGGATATTATCGGTCGTGGAACCTGGATTGATAAATTAGCACTCGATGTGTTAGAACGTAAAGATAACCTTAAAGGAAAACATCCAGAAGTAATTAGAACTGAAAGCGGTCTCGGTGCATCGGGTTTCCCCCATATTGGTTCTTTTGCTGACGCTTCAAGAGCTTTTGGGTTTAAACTAGCAATTGAAGACTTAGATAGAAAATCGGAGTTTATAGCTTTTGCAGATGATATGGATGGACTTCGCAAAGTTCCGGCAGGAACACCTCCGGAATTAAAAGAGCACCTAGGGAAGCCTGTATCTATGATTCCTGATCCTTGGGGTTGTCATAACAGCTATGGTCAACATATGTCTTCATTACTTATCGATTCTATTAATCAAGCAGGAATTATTTGTACCCCTACCTCAGCAAATGAATTGTATACTTCTGGTAAGATAGCTCCACAAGTCAAGAAACTTTTAGCTCAAGCAAAACGTGCTGGAGAAATTATAAAAGAAACAACTGGACAAGAGAAGTATTTAGAAGCACTTCCCTATCATGCGATATGCAAGCAATGTGGGAAAATATACACAACTAAGGCAATTAGCTTTGACGAAAAGAAAGGTCAAGTAGAATATATCTGTGAAGGAGATGAAATTCGCGGTAAAATACTCGATGGGTGTGGATACCAAGGATGGGCAGATATTGGCAAAGGAGAAGGAAAACTTACGTGGAAAACTGAATTTGCAGCAAGATGGGATTTACTCCAAATTGATTTTGAGGCTTTTGGCAAAGATATCTTTGAATCTGTTACATGTAATGATCAAATCTGCAAAGAAATCTTTGAATACGAACCACCAACTCATGCAAGGTATGAAATGTTTTTAGATAAAGGAGGGCACAAAATTTCAAAATCCACTGGGAATGTGTTTACTCCACAAACTTGGTTCAATTATGGTTCAACTCAGTCTTTAGCACTTCTTACTTACAAACGAATGGCTGGTAGTAGAACCTTAGCAGTTGACGATATTCCAATTTATATGAAAGAATTGGATTATTTAGAAAATATCTATTTTGGTAGAATAAAGGAAGGTAATGCTGCCCGAAAGAGAAAGATGAATGGCCTCTTTGAGTATTGTTGGCATCTTAAGCAACCCGAAAAAAGATCACTACAAATTCCTTATTCATTACTCGTTAACCTCATATCTGTAGCTCCAGAAAGTGCATATGAAGAATTTATTGAATCTAGATTAATAGAATACGGCTATCTTAGAGATGGTGCTACATTCAAAGATGTTAAAGAAAGAGTCCAATATGCTGCTAATTGGGTTAAGGATTTTGCACAGTTAGAAGAAATTACCGTAGAACTTGATGAAAAACAAAAAGCATCTCTCAAGGACTTGATAAAAGAACTGAAAGGTTTAGTAGAAGCGGATGACATTCAAAGCAGAATTTTCGAAATTGCACGGCAATATAAAATGAAACCTGGAGAATTCTTCAAGTTATTATATCAAATTCTTTTGAACACAGACCGAGGTCCCA
Source organism: Candidatus Heimdallarchaeota archaeon (assembly GCA_030629105.1). Classification (GTDB taxonomy): domain Archaea; phylum Asgardarchaeota; class Heimdallarchaeia; order JABLTI01; family JABLTI01; genus JABLTI01. Next base: position 11,951 of record DAOVPS010000008.1, on the reverse strand, counting down.
AATTAGGACCATATATTCAGACTATCGGAGCAGAACAAGCAATCAAAACTATAAAGAAAAATCTAAAATAAATTATAGATTTGGTATTATTAGAGGATGCTTGTTATTAGACAAAATAACTACTTTGCTTTCCTCCATTTCAAAGACTTGCTGATAGTCAGGAAGCCCATCAATGATTTGATTTGTGAACGCTTGGATATCTTCAATGTAGGGCATGTTTGCTCGAGTAACACGATATTGAGAAAATCCAACAGGCGAAAACCCCTTAACTTCAACGAAAGATGGATTTGCTTTCTGAATCAATGGAATAAATTCTTTTGGATTAATCATATTGATTTTCTTTGCCATCGTTAACCTTGCTACTGTTCTATTTTCCATTGTTGACATTAATTCCAAACTTCTAATGATGCGTTCCCATCCATCATTTATTAATGGTTTACAAGTCTTAATGTACTCCTTCTTATTTGGAGCAGGAATTGTGATATACAATTGTGTTGGAAAAATCTTCTCTTTAATCATTTTTTGAAAAGCATCCGGATTAGTCCCATTGGAAACAAGAAAAGTAGACAATCCTTCTTTCTCGAGTAATTTTAGCAGATCGGTAAGAAATGGATATAATGTGGGCTCACCTGCAAGACTCAATGCTACATGTTTAGGATTTGAAGCTTCTTCGAATTTTTCCTTTGAGACAACTGGTTTGTAACCCGAGATACATCTCTTCCAACCCCATTTCAACCCTTCATAGACTTCTTCAGGTGTATCGAATTCGGATTCATCAACATCCCAAACTGGCTTCAATCCTATGTCTTTTTCTTGTAATCGCCAACAAAACAAACATTGATGATTACATAAAAGAGTTGGAGTTGCTTGAATACATCTATGGCTCTGTATACCATAAGCTGATTTGTAACAGAATCTGTCTTCTTTTAGATAATTGTGAGTCCATAAGCACTTCTTTACTGCAATTTGTTTTCCATATAACTGATACCCTTGTTTCAATAGGCGTTCTTTTATTTGCGGCGAAATAACCGAGGGCACAATATTGTCAGTTTTAGACATTACAAAATCTTCTCGTAAAAGTGTTGAATTCTCTATGGTTTAAACCAAACAAAACCATAATATCGTATTTGATTGGACTTTTGAATAGAAGCAATAACGAATTTCTTGCGAACTGATGTAGCTAGTCTTCCAGCTCGAACTAATTCCATAGCACTAAGTTTAGTACCTCGAGCTATTGAAGTTATAACATAAGGTGAATGATCCAAACCTGGTCCTTTATGGTAAACTGCAAAATCTGCCCCAAATTTTAATCCTGGTCGTGGGATCATACCTCTTTTTCTAATATCCTTGTAGATCAACATTTTTTCATCGAATAATTTCAAAGTATCTTTGCCTTTTTTTTCTAATTTCTTGAGTGTGACTTCTTCCTTACTTCCTTGGTAATAGATAACAATTCTTTCCTTTTCAAGTAAATAGCAAGCTTCTATTAATGTTAATTCAAGGGGTCGATCAAAATTATCGCCTTTTGGTTTTCTAATACCAAGTGGTTTACCAAAAAAACCAGAATTATAGACTTTAGAGCCTTGTGCGTGATCCCAAATCATAACTCTATTTCTAATTAATTCAGCAGAAACAGCCGCTTTCTTTTTAGATTTATTTTGCTTTTTCTTTTTTGGGATCATTAAATTTCAAACCCGAGACTTCTTTGATATTCGTTTGGATTTATTCTTGAAGAAATTATAACTCATAGATTAATATAATTTCTTTCACAAAATGATAAAATAAAGGAAAAAAGAATTGAAATTTTTGTTTTATCGAGACATAGCATAAATACGAGTGTACGATGCGACATCTCTGGCTGAATCTATCATATCTTCAATTCTATCAACAGCTTCTCTTATGAACAAATTAACACCTTTTTGTGCTTCCATATTAGCTAGTTCAATGATTAGAGCACGGTAATTTGCATCTGCTTTGTTTTCCATAATTTCAATAGATTCAGAGATTTCAATCACTTTATCTAAGTTTTGGAAAAGTGCTCTCTGTAAATCAGTCAATGATTTTGATACAATACGGGTTTTTTCGATGAGTGCTAACAAATTCTTAACGAGATTTTTAGGGGGGACCCATTCGTTATCTAGTTGCTGCAAGAAAAAAGCAGCCCCTTGACCAAGATCAATAATCTGATCTATAGATCTGACTATTTGCATTAATTCTTGTCTGAATAATAATGTTGGTCCTGCATTACTAATTTCTTTCATAGCGCTTTTTTTTAGGGAATTTGCTTTTGATTCCAAAGAATTTAAATCTTTAATATATTTGTTAAATTTATCTCGACCAGTGGTTTTCCAACAATCAACTATTTTTGCTAACATTTCTGTTCCACTAAGAACAACTCTTGTGTGATCTAGTATTATGTCTAAAACTTTTTTCTCTACATTGTTACCATTTGTGTGATATACCATTTTTTTGCTTCCTGTATAGTTATTGTTGTCTCTGATTTCTAAGGGCAAGCGATAGAATCTACTTTTTAACCTTTTAGGTAACATAGGGTTTTCAAAACCCTATTGTCTAGATAATAAAATAGTTTATTAAAAAGAGGAGGTATTACAAAGACCAGAGAAATTGATTGAATGAGAAGCGAATAAAGTAATTCAAATTGAGTTGTGATTAAAATGATTGATAGTACTTTTGATGATATTGCTGAAGTAGCAACAAAACAATACTCGAAAGACGCAAGAAAGGAATTGGAAAAACAACTCAATGAATTTTCAAAAGCAAGTACTAATGACATTGTGAAGAAACTTGGTCTTCCTCAAGTTTTAATGCTGTTCTCAGCAACAATAGCTAAAAGTAATAAGCATGAAATAATTGAGGAGCATGATGTTCAGGAAGCATATTCACTATTGAAATATCTTATTTCAAGAGATTTAGTACAGGATTTCATCAAATTTGAATCAATAAACTTGGGTTTACCTCAAAGTGAAAAAACCTCCGGGAAACTAGCTGAACTTCTAAAAATTTCGAGTGATATGAAAACAAAGAATAATTTAGATAATAAAATCACAAGATTAACAACATTTCTTTCTAATCAAAAACTATCAAATAAACACATAAATAGATTTGAGATTGAAATGAGAGCTGCAATTCTGTTGGTTTCTCGTTTAATTGCAATTGGTCGTTCTCATCAATACATTAGGGTAAATCCTGATGATATTGATCTGAGTTATGACATTATACGTTTTCTGATTTTCAAGCTCGAAACTACCAAGATTAAGATTCTAAAGGAACTCTACTCCATAGATGATGAAAAGATTTGGCGTAAAATCCCTAAAATGATATTTGACCAATCTACTCATGATCATCTTAGTGAAACTGCTTATGCTCAATGGGAAAATGAACTTCCGGATACATTTGAAACCCTGAAGAAACATCTCAATTGTAGCTCTAGACCATTCATATCAGCAATCTTAGGTTTTAGTGAGATTTATGGAGCTAAAAATGACCTCTCAAAAATTAATTCTGATGATTTAAATTACATCCTTGAAGATTTCGAAAAAATGATTTTTGGGAGCTTAAGTCCAATGATAATCGAAGAAAATGGTGTTAGTATTATTTTTACAGAAGATGGATTAAGATTACTTGGTAATATTTCTCAATGGGTTACCTCTATTATTGTGAATAGGTTGAGTAAAGATGAATTTGTTCTTAATTATTCTTCTACAGTTCCAAGACAAATCTCTCTTTTACTGTTCATTTCCTTTGTTGAAAGGATAAAATCAAATGAAAGTAAAATTAGCATAAAACATATATTGAAATCTGTCTTGAAATGGACACATCAATTAAAAAACCTCCCCGCATCAATTAGTTATAATTAGAATTATTCTGGAAAGTGTTCATATCTTGGCAAAAGTGACTATAATTGGCATAACTCATATTGATTCTGAGAGTCAAGATAAAGTGTCCAGAATTCTTGAAGAAGTTAAACCTGATGCTGTTTGTTTGGAATTAGATGAATATCGTTTAAACGCGCTACTAGAAAATGAAACTACTGAATTGTCTGCTAAACTTGAAACTGTTAAAGATACTAATGATTTGTCTGATGTAAAAGGTGAAGTTGAAGAAGAAAAAGCCCCATTCAATTATGAACAAAATTTCGCAGCAGTTTTAGAGGATATTGGTTTTTTTGAGAGTGAATTGGCTCGTATCACATATACAGACCAACCTGGTAAGGAAATGCTGATTGCTTATAAATTAGCAAAGAAAATGGGTGCAGCAATATTTCTCATTGATAGATCTATTCAAGACATAAGTAAAGTTCTCAAGGAAGAAGTGTCCGAAGAGGAAGCTGCAAAATTCCAACAACTTATTGACGAACTCATGTATGATAAAAAAATTGTAGCTAAACCACTAAATCAGGATGAATTGCCACTAAGCGAACCGCTAAAAAATTTTAATGAGCTAGAAGATGATGAAGAAATTAATCTAAATGAAGTGATAGAGATTTTCAAGGATCAAGAATCATTAGAGTCAATATTATCCGTTTTTAATAGTAACTTTCCTCAATTATATTCCATACTTCTAGAAGATCGTAATGTCTACATGTCAAAACAAATACTCAAAGTAATTAAGAAATACAGCAATATTGTCGTAGTTTTGGGCTATGGGCATGTACAAGAAATTAGCAAAATCTTGAATGAAACTAATGATAGTCTTTCTGTTGTGGTTATGAACTAAGTTCTTTTCAGTTCTTTAACGAATAACCCGATCATCTACTTGGAAATCTTCTCCACCTTGCCAAATAAATTGCATTTTACCATAAAGAGTATCGATATTCACGTTTGTTTTTGCACTTACTGGAAAAGTTTCTGGGAGCATTTGCATTTCTTCAACTAATTGTAGCATTTTCGTTGCCATTTCTCTTCTTTCACCAGTTACATTATTGTTTATTCCATCCTCAAATTTAAACGAGTCTTCAATCCAATCTAGTACTTCTTCTAGTTGTTCATTTTCTATCAAATCACTTTTGGATATTATATTTAGTTGCGGATAAAAGAATCTCATTTGAACGTTAAGTGACAACATCAGTGAAGTTAGTAATCCATAAGGTGTTCGAGAAAGGTTTGCATCCATCAAATTGACAAGGACTTTTCTTATCCCAGGTATTTGATTGGCAAAAATTATTCCTGTTGATCGAAAAGCAAACAACTCCATTTGACCAGGAGTATCTACCAGAAGAATGTCTGGTGATCCATCACTAATTTCCTCAAGAATGCCTTGAGATTGTGAGGTAATTAAATCTACAGCAGCAACTAATCCTCCATTTGGTCCGAGTTCAAATTCATTCATAATTTCATTAATGTCAATGTAAGCTCTCACATCTATATCTGGTGCATAAGGTAGTCTCAGAACTCCTGGATCCATATTTAATGTATTAACATTTATCTCGTTTAATTTCAAGTAATCAACTAATGTTGATGTCAGAAAACTTTTTCCTGATCCTGCAGTTCCTACTATAAAAGCTGTGTACATAATTATTTTACCTCACATACAATTTCATTCTGTAATAATCGTAATTTTAGGTTTCTTACCTTTAACTCCTCTCATACTTTTAATGATTTTAATCAATTCTTCCTCAACTTGTACTAGTATTTTCTCTTCTTCTTGTGTACAATTAGTGGTTGCGTGAATTTCAACTTCTATAATTCTCGTATCAGCAGTACTATAACTCCTAGGATGTGTTTTGATATATACTGAAGGATACTTTTCTCGCACTGGACTGATAGAAGCTGCCAACTCACTTTCTGGTATATGATTTACAATTATGGATCGTTCATATAAGTGCTGGTTGTTTTCGGATGAAAAATACTTGATCATTTCGAAATCAAAAATTGATTTCATTTCCCGTGGTACTCCCGGAAGAGAGAAAACCTTTGTGTTTTCTATTTTTAATAAAACGCCGGGTGCTGATCCCTCTCTGTTTTGTAATGGAATAGCTCCTTCAGGAAGCATAGCCATTCTTTTTCTTTCTTCAGATAAATGTAACTCAATATCTCTTTGCTTCTTTAGATTCAGAATTCGTTGTTTTATTAATTCAAGTGCATCTGGATTGAGCTCTAATTTTTTATCCGCTGCTAATGCTACTGCTTCTAATGCGACATCATCGAACGTTGGTCCCAAACCACCAGAAGTAATTATAATGTCTGGTTGTCTGTTAACTCCTTCTCTTATCGCTTGTTCCATTTCTTTGAGGTTATCTGCAATAGTAGTTATTCTCGAGACGAGCCCACCAAGCGTTGAAATTCTTTTTCCGAGCCAATTTGCGTTTGTATTAACAGTTTTTCCAATTAAAAGCTCATTTCCAAAACAAATGATTTCAACAGTAATCATCTAACACACAACTTCATTTTCATATGATAAAAGCATCAACAACCATTTGCCATTGTCTTGGTGCAGACATACGAACACGTTTGACTTGTAGTATTTCTTTAATTTCTCTATTATTCTTTTGAATTTCTCTAGTCAGATCAGCGACAATAATCTCTTCAGGATGTTCATCTTTAACAAATTCAAAGAAATGAATTATTCCTCCTGATTTCTTCAACACATCACAAGCCACATCAATGAACTCAATAGCATAACCTGGAAGATTCATAATTACTCTATCTGCAATATTAGTGAGGTTCTGTTCCTTCACAACTACTCTACTGTCACCACAAATTGGTTTAACTTCCCCTACTAGTTTATTCAGTTTGATGTTTTCTTGTAGTAAATTAATTGCTTCAGGATTTATATCAATAGCATAAAGTGTAGCATTCGTGTTCTTAGCTATTGGAATTACAAAAGGTCCAACACCACAAAAGAGATCGACAATCACCTCGTCAGACTTAACTTGTGTAGCAATTCGATTATGCTCCTCACTTAGTCTAGGACTAAAATATGCTTTTGCGATATCTACAACTAATCTTGATCCATGTTCTTTGTAAATTGTTCTAGTTTTCTCTTCACCTACAAGAAACTCAATAGGTCTAATCCTGTTAACTCCAGTGATTTTTCCAGTTTTTACGTATACTGATTTAATACTTGTATGAACATCTAAAATTGACTTACCAATTAAATTCTTCTTCTCCCAAAGCGGTTCTGCAATTTCAATAACTACAATATCCCCTATAGTATCAAAACTTCTTGGAGCCAATACGAATTCATCTTCAGTTAATATTTCTTGCAGAATTTCCAAGTGGGAGTTTGGGTGAGTCCTTGCGTTTTCCAGTTGATCATAATTAATTATGGAATGAATTACTTGTAATTCCTCTAACTCTCCCAATTCGTCTTTTGTTAATTGCCTACTCAAAGGAATAATCAAGTCATTATCAATACTCTTTATTTTCAGTGTGGGCTCTAGTAATTCCTTATCATGGAGGAATTTTCTAATTAACTCTCCATCTTTCTTCGATGTCTTTATACATAGGGTCATGAAAGCTTCCCACGTTTAGCGATTAATAATGAATTATAGAAATTACTCAATCTTTGTGATTTTAATTATTCGATAACTCGCCAATAAAATTCATAAGGATTTTCTCTGATTGCTTTAACTACTGATTCTTTGGATTTATAGTGAGCTTTTATTGTTGCTGGATAAAAAAGCAATCCTTGTATCTTTTCTTCTAATACAGATGAGATATCGATTTTTATTTCCTTTAAATTTTCTGGAATTTTTTCTTTGGATTTATCTTTTGTGAAAATTGGTGCATCTTCATAATAATAAATCTCTACGGGAGACATTATTTTATCAACTGATTTCTTCACAATATAATGATCAATATGATTTCGAATAGCTTTTGGACAAAAGAGTTCACTGACTCGATATTTCCCAATTAAATCGCCTAAACTAATTGCCAAGTCAAGGATCAATTTTTCTTCTTCTTCATTTAATTTTAATGAAAAGAACTCTTCAATTTTCCTTCCACGAGATGATGCTTCCTTAAAATCTAATTGGACTGATTCTATACCAAATTTCTCAAAAAATTTTTCCTCTGAATGGCGCTCCATTTCTTGATCATAAGTAAAAGATTTCTTCGCATTCATATCATCAGGTTTTGATGAAAAAACATTAGCAACAATTGAATCTGAAATATTCATTAAAATTAGACCGGAACAAGACCAAGCAATGTCAGCGAAATGTGGGGCAAGGAATAGTTTCTTTTTCATCTTACTCTATATGTTAAGCTGTACATCTTTCTATTAAACTTATTTCACGCTAAAATGTTAATACTTCTTTAATCTGATTATACACGAATTACTCTTCATCTAAGATTTTTCGCCACAGAGCTTCAATGTCATCTTGAATAGTTCTTTCACCTAATCCTCTTTCACCTAGAGCTCGTACTTTTTGTAAAGCTTCGTGAATTAATTGTCTCGCGTCCTCTAGATCGAGTTTTGCTCCCTTAAAATCACCAGTTTGAAATTTCTCATGAGCTCCTTTCTTCTTTTCTTCAGCTTTTAATCGAAGCATTTTCTTCTGAGCATTTAACATTTCAGACTTTCTAACATCTTCAGGTATCAACTAATTTAACCCTCAAAGATGCTATAGGTTGTTTAGAGATAAAAAGCATTGGTTATGCGGTGGAGATTTTTCAGTTTTTCTTAATTATATCGACAAAAATAACTCTCAGAAATCCTGAAACTCATTTTCAGATGATCTAGGATTTTAATTCATAACAAAATGAATGACAAGCTTTTTTAAAATCATCAATGCTTTTCGTTAATTGGATGTAACGATGTGCTTAGCAATACCCGCAAAAGTTGTAGAAATAATAAATGATAATACTATCATGGTAGATTTTGGTGGAGTAAGAAGAGAAGTCAAATCTACATTATTAGAAGATAAAATTAAGCTAGACGACTATGTTTTAGTTCATATTGGTTTTGCAATGGCAATTGTGGATGAAGAAGATGCTCTTGAGACCTTACGGTTATTAGCAGAGATCGATGCTTTTAATCAAAATATCGAGGGTTTCAGTGAAAGTAGTGAAGGATAGATAAATTACCTCTTCTTTTTAGCTTCTGTTTTTTCCAACAGCAATTCCAAATATGATTTTCTTTCATTCTTTTCTGGGTTCAAACCCATTTCTTTCAAAGTCTCAAATATTAATTCTCTTTCCTTCTCAAAATGAACTTTATTCTGAATAACCTTCTCGACTTCCAAGTATAATCCTACAGATTCTACATTATCTAAGCAAAATTGCATTTCATTGTAAAGGTATATTTTTCTCTCTTTAGAGACAATAGCTACTTTCTGAAATCCAAGTTCCTCCAATATTTGAGTGGTATTCATTGCATGAGTAATCTCAGTGTTCAACTCAATTCTTGTCTTTGATTTTGGATCGAATTTTGGTCCTTTATATGTAAGATAAATTCTGTCTCCATCCTCTCTTATGCGTAATGCTTCATCTGTTTCATTGAAATCTCTCGAAGGATGTTGAAAGTAGTGATCTCGTTGATTAACGATTTCCTCAAATAATGCTCCTTCTTCTACGAGCTTATATTCTATTGTTTCGAAATCTTCTACTTTTATTTTTACTTCAACTTCCACTGTCATTTGTTTCACAAATTGATATTTTTCCCGAAACTTTTTAAGCTTTAGTTATAAATTTCTATTTCAAAAGAGATTTATCTCACAAAGACGATATTATCTCTGGAGAGGATTAAACGGTTACCGGATGCTCTCGTTAGCAACTGAGGAAGGTCCTTTCTTCCAGGCAAGCGACGCAGTGAAAGCTGTCAGGTGGAAACCTGGCTCTGAGAATAGAAACGCAAAGCGAGTGCGGTTTAACTATGATACTTTGCAGCAATGCTCTGTTGAGATTTCCGTACTAGAAGTGTTGAAACGACTCATCGTCGCGGAAGCAAGCTCAAATTGTCTTCGATGAATTGCCAAGAGAAGCGGGTTGAGTGCGTAGATTGATACCGTGAGAGGAGCTCATCTTCTGGTGATCCTCGACACAGAAAAAGGACTATTTTCCTCTCCACTACTTCTAATAGTCTACAGAATATTCAGCTAAATCCAATTTGTAGATCGGGCTTTCCCCATTCTTCTTTCCTGTTTGCTTGAATCCTGACTTGACATATAGATTGGTTGCAATCTCATTGTCTTTAACAACATCTAAGAAGATCTCAGAACAAGAATACTTTGTTTGTAAGAAATCTATTACTGCTTTCAAACCTGTTTTTCCATAACCTTTGCCCTGTAAGTTTTTATCTACCATATGTCTTACTATCCAGATTGTCTCATCTTCTGGATTTTTTCCAAAAGCTGAGAATCCAACCATTTTGTCATTATCATAAATTCCATAACACTCAAGAAATGTGTGGAATTTTGATTGTGCGATACTTGCTGCATTTGAAGCTACGAAGTTTGTTTGATCCTCTTTTACTTCTAGCTTTATTGCCTCAATGAAATTCTCTATAGTAATTTCTCTTAATGTAACTGCCATTTTTTAATCACCAATATTATCTAAACTAGATATACTCTGGTCACAGAATAAAGCAAAAGTGGTAAAATTTGCTATTATTGTGACCATTGCTTGAAATAACTATTCTAATCTATTCTTTTCCTTAATGTATTGTTCAAGATTACTTGTAACTATTTGATGGTTTGAAATTTTCATAGCATCAGTTGGTGTTAACCATTTATACTCTACATGTTCATCAGAAAGAACAACTTCTCTTGTCTTGGTTTTACACCAAAAAGTTAAACCTATCATATCCCACTTTGGTTCTTCTTGATACCAATGAAAAACATCTAGTGCTTTGACAATCTCAAAATCAGTAATACCAGTTTCTTCTACAACTTCTCTTGTTAAACCATCAAATGGATCTTCGAATTGCTCAACAGCCCCACCTACAACATCCCAAACATTTACTGGAGGATTATCTGGTGCTCGCTTAATTAGAAGAATTTCACCTTCTTCATTCTCTAAAATAGCTGCCACACAAAAAGTGAATTGACCTACCACTTCTGACAAATTATTCATCCTCCTGTGATTCATGAAAAGTAATTCTTTCTACAAGTTGTTTTTCTTGCATCTGAATCTTAAGATATCGTTTTAATGCTGGATGACCAGTAAGCTCCAAAGCATTTTCTGGTGTAACCCATTTATAATCCGTGTGTTCATCAGACAATTTTACCTTAGATGTTTTTGTTTTACACCAATAGGAGATTCCGATTAATTCATTTTCAGCTTTTTCCTCATTTTTCCTAAAGACATGAAACATCGTTAGTGGTTTCACAATCTCAATGTCCTTTATTCCAGTTTCTTCAAAAATTTCTCTTCTCAGTCCTTCTTCAGGGGATTCGGATGGATTTAACCGTCCACCTATATCTTCCCAGCAATCTGGATATTCCATATGAGAACTTCTTTTTATAAGCAGAATCTCATCTTTCTGATTCTCAAGAATTGCTGCAACTGCTACCATGAATTTCCCTTTGACCATAACACTTTCCTCGAAACCAGTTAGATGATAAAACGTCCATTTAAACATCAAAATATTAATTTATCTACCTCTTAGAAAGCTGTTATAGATAACTAATATATTTCATTGCTTAAAAAATATCTTTCTTACAAAACATGACTATAATTACTCTCTTCTTTTTTATCTACAACAATTCGTTTATAAAGAAAAAACGTGGAATTATAATTAGTATAGGGTGGTATTATATTGGGTAATTATAAAATAAAATCAACTATTTTTTTTGTTTTATTAATTATCACTAGTCAGATTGCTGTTAGTGAATTTGTAAATGGTTCAATTGAACCTATAAATCATGAATTAACTACTAACAGTCTGGTTGTTTTAGACACATTTCCTGTTGATCTTGACTTGCTTTTCTGGGAAGACGATTTAGCAATTCGAGCTCATTATTTGAATATGATTGGCAACTCATCTTTTGG
>DAOVPS010000195.1:0-5551 GCA_030629105.1 Candidatus Heimdallarchaeota archaeon | reverse complement strand
TAAATCAATACTTCCCCTGTGGTTGTTACATCATACCAATCATCGTTTCCCTCAAAAGTTAATACTGAGAGATAACTTCCAATATCGAATCCTATAGCAGAAAAAGTATATTCTATAAGCCCATTTGCATCTGTTGTAAGTAATTCACTCCAACCGTAAAATGTTATCCTGACAGTAAGGTTTGCTATGGGTCTTCCTAATGAATCAAATGCTTGAGCTCTAATTGTTAAGAATCCATCTTGTATTGCAGCTGCATCTAATAGGATGAAATATGGCAATCCTTTTGATAAGTAAAAGTACGCGCTCGTTTGAGCAGAATTGTATTTTTCGTCTTCAATAGTTATACAGTTTACTACATACTGTCCTGTAGATAACTCTGGGGCAATATATACTCGAATAAAACCGTAACAATCACTTATTCCTTCATACACAATTCCATTAATTATGAACCGAACATGAACATAGCTCAATGGGCTTCCTTCTAAATTCTTAACCATTGCAATTAATTCTGTATAAGTACCTTTTTCCCCTTGTTGATTTTCGAAATAAATAACTGGGGTACATTTAATGAGATTTATTTTGAAATGTAATTCATATCCTTCATACCTACTTGTTTGAGCAATTTCTGCTACACACTGATATTGCTTTCCAACTAGGGTTAAGTTATGATAATCATTGAATAACGCATAACCAGAAGCATTAGTAGTTGTATAACCAATATTTCCATAATACGTATCACCAAATTGTCTTCCATTGATTTCGACTAGAATATCGGAAGCAGGTGTTCCATCTTCAAACTCAACATAAAAGACTAAATTTATAGTACTTGTGTATTCTAGATCGATTTCTTCACCGCTACCAATGAGTTCTCCCTCGTAGAGAATAGAAATGACAAGGTTTCTTCTACCAACATCAAAATTAACCGTTTTTTCCACAGAAATGAATTGAGAACTTTCCAAAGTTTCTGCTTTGAGGAGATAATTACCAATAATTAATGGCATTTGATACCAATTGAATTGAGCATAACCAGTAGCGTTTGAATTAACTTCTCCTATTTGTACCCATTGAGAATTATCAAAGTATGAAAATCTAACTGTGATTCCATTCCATCCTTCTTCCAAAGAAGTGATCCTGGCAATAAGGAGCACATCATCATTCCAGTTCGCAGAATAGTCTAGTAAATCTATTTCTAAAATCCCTTTCTCAACTATAGAATCACCATAAGCGGAATTACCTATGTAGCCATATTCATAATCTGCAGGAGTAAAGTAATGGGTATCAACATAGTGTCCAGCAAGTAAATCCTCTATTCCTTGGTCTAGAACTCCAAACCCAGTTCCATTTGTTGTAAAATAATGAGGAATTCTTTCGTAAATACCATCAAATTTGTACCATAAATCAAAATCCATACTGGGCACTGGTTCATCATCATTATCTCTAACTTGAATTATTGCACTTAGTTTTGTATACGTGGGTGCTCCGAGATTATTTCTATATTGACCAAGAAAGTCTACATTATACCAACTAATCCCCTCTACTTGAATTTCTAGTGTTGTATCTGCAAGAGAGTACTCATTTACTTTTGCTCGTAAGATATAGTTGTCTGGTTCCAGAACAAATTGATGTTCCAATAATGCTTGTCCAAAAAGATTCGTTACTGCAGATCCAATAGTTATCCAGCTCTGTCCATCTAAACTTGCGAGGAAAGTCACAGTTTTTCCTTCAGCAGGAGTCCCAGCTTCTATCAACACAGTTGATTGCAAAATTGTTGGGTCATTATATTCTGTTACTATGGGATCTATAGACACTAACAGTAATTCCGTAGAGGGTATGATGGTTCGCATAGCTGAACCAAAACTTTCAGCATTAAATGCTGAACCTTTATACCAGGCGATGAATGAATGTCTGCCTTGGTCCACTGTTGTCCTTAATGCAGATGCATAACCATCAAAGTCAACAGAATTATCTTCTGAGATTGTTTTAACATCAGTAATTAAATAAAAATTAGCATCAGTTATTATCTCTGCATAATTCGCTCCCCACCATTCATAGATTTTCATGTCATCTGGTACATCAGAAGATTCTCTTAACTCAAAGAAAGTATCAGAAATTGATACAGTTGGCTCTAGTAAGAAATAATAATCTGTGTTTGCAGTTAATGTTAAAGGTGTACCTCCTCCGCAATATTCGAAAGGAATATGCAATAATTGATTTGAAACATGAGCACTATTAGCAATGTATCCTGTTACTACTCCATTTCGTATATCAGAACCAGTTAGAGTATCTCTTATGTAAAAATTAATGTCCTCTCTGACGGTAGGAGTGACATCTGTAAGGAATCCATAGATTATCGTAGTTTGGGGGAGATTAATTCTAAAAGCAAATTTGTTTGAATAAATACTGGTTGTGGTTGTATCATTATCAATGGCCAGCAATTTTAAATCCTTGAAATCAACTTCACCGGAAGAAACCCCATAACCAGAAGATGTGGTTAAACTAGTGAGAGTTATCTCAGTTCCTTCTATAATTGGCTCTCCTTCAGATAAGGATAGATTTGTGTACGAGGGTGTAACTAAATCTAGAGGTTGCATTACAGTATTGATTGGTTGAGTTCCTTGTGTTTTTGAAAGAATATTCAATACATCTATGTTTTGTTCGAAATTACCATCTTGGAATACCACTTGTATATCTTCAATGCTTTCTTCTGTTGTTTCATTGAAGTTAATCAAATGTATGAACATTAAGGAAAAATATAAGGCAATTACTACTAATGCTTTCTTTTTCATTGTACAACCTCAGCTAAACTATTTCGCTTTCAGTTGTTTCTCAAAGAATTTTGTTTTAAAAGCTCTAAATGGGGAAACTCTCAACGAGTAAAAATGATTAAGACAGGTTGTGTTCTTTAAAGAAAAAGTTTAAACGATCAATCATTTTTGCAGAATTCTTACACTCTATCGCTCTTAGGAAGACATTCATATAGGGAATTCGGTTGTCCAGAATAATCCATGCTCCAACATCATTTTCTGAGCGAATCATTCTTCCTAAACACTGTCTCATTGTTACAACGGCTTGTAAGTAATTCATATAATTTGCAGCTTGTTCTCCTCCCCAAAACTTACTATATTCTTTTATGATTTCTTTCAACGATCTTGACGGAGGAGGGTACGGTAGTCCAGCAATAATTACTGCAGAAATAAGCGATTTTTCATTTTGCACAATTTCAATCCCTTCAGATATTTTCCCACGAGCCGGAGCAATAATTGCTACCTTCGTTTTACTGCTTTTCACTTCATTTATTAATTTAGTAATTGGTTGGTTAGGACGTTCTTCATATCTTGTCTTCAGTAGGTTCGCAAAAACAGTAGTTAATTCATAGTTTGGTGTAAAGACTAGAGTATGTCCTGGAATTACTTTCAGTAATTGTGATATGGTATCGCAATAATATAGGAATCGTTCTCTTGATCGTTCAGAATATTTCATTGTTAATTGAGAATCATTTGTAGTTAGAATTATCCTGTTTTTTCCGATTTTTTCAGATAATACAGAAATCTTCTTTGCATTTGGTACTCCGAGAAAACTCGAGAAATGTTTCAGTGGTCTGAATGTTCCAGATAATAGTATGAGATGTTTTGCTAGTTTCATAGGATTAAGAATTGTTCGTGGATCTTTTAGATATAAAGTAAATTTCTTGTCAGATGTTAAGTAACATAAATCGTGATTATTTAGAAATTCACTCACTCTAATTGTATTACTTATTTCTTTACTGCCTTGATTGAATCGTTTTAGTAAATATTGCCTTCCACAATTGTTGAGGTCTTGTATGTTTTTGTCTTCCAAATCCAAAGTATGCAATCCTTCTTGACCACGCAGATTTTGCAAGAGATTTAAAACTTTGTGAGAACCAATCTCATTGATAGCACGATATAGAATTTTGTAAGATAAGTTTCCAATGTTTCCTTTTGCGAGATTATGAGCTTCATCAATTATTATCGTTGTATTTGCCAAGTCAATATTCATGTTTTCAAACAGAATTTCTCTTAGCTTTGTATTCAAAAGAAATGGATAAGTGGTAATAACCATATCTGCATCTTTAAGAGCCGTTTTTAGTCCTAAATAGGGACAACCTAGGTTCTCAAGTTTGTTTTCTAGCATCCAAAGAATTTCTGCAAGTCCAATGCCTTTTTTGATGTTATCTGCAATACTGGATCTAACTCGTCTTGAGAGCGCGTAGAAATTCCCAGATTCATTTTGCATGAAGTGAAATTTCTTGATGTGAGTACAATCAAATAAACTACAGCCAATTTGTGAAAATTGTTTTTTAGTGAATTTCGTAACTAATGGACAAACATGTGTTTTCCCAACCATTGGAATTAAGGAGTAAATATTCTGTCCAACTTTTCGATTATAATCATTAATTAATCCAAGTTCTCTAAACCAGGCATCCATTTGTCCTAGCATTTTAGTAAAAATAAGAATCCGTTCATCCTTTTCTTTCCTACTCAAAATTGCTGATAAAACTGCCGCGGTTTTCCCACTCCCTGTTTCAGCATCGATCAGTATTGTACTATGAGATGCTTTTTGGATGGCTGTAATTATTGAGAATTGTTCTTTTCGATAATTCAGATAGGGAAAGATATCATTTAATTTAGACCAAAAATTAACAAAATCATCTTGACCTTGATTACTTTCCGAATTCAATGTAGCAGCAATTCCTTTTAGATAGTTTTTCTATTTCAAAGGATACTCGCTAGTTTTTCTTTTAAAATAGCTAATTAGTCATGATAGTTATAGCTTAACCGAACTGCATCTGTTCTTGCTTCATCGTGTTGTCTTGATTTTAGAACAAATAATATACAAAAACGAAAAGGAAATGTTAAAACGTAAAAAATTCTAAAGAGAGTTTTACTTATTACCTCTTTGAAAGATATCCTACGATTCAATATTATCCCCAACTAAACATTAGATGAACAAGTATTTGAATATTTTTTTATAAGAAATCATCAAGGGAAACTTGTTTCTCATCATTTTCTTCATTATCAGTTTTTTTCTTTTCAGGTACTTCTTTTGCGGCTTTTTTTTCTGCAGCTTTTTTAGCTTTTCTTTCTTCTTTTTTGCGCTTCTTTGCTTCCTCTTTCAATCGTTTTTCTTCTGCTAATTGTTCTTCCTTTTTCTTTTCAAATTCTATTAAAATTTCTGACCAATCATCGCCAGTATCATTAAAACTTGAGAATTTTTGTTTACCCATTGTGGTTTGTTGTTTTATTCTCTCTTCTTCAAAAGCTTTCATAATTTTCTTTATTTTGCGAATATATTCAGGATTCTCTACGAGAGATTTTATTTGATTGTCATCCAATTCTAACCAATATGCCATTTTAGCAGCATCGCCAATATTTCCATTAAGAACTTGTTTTACTAAATACATTGAGTCAGATCTTGCTGCAACCTTTGAGACATGTGTTTTTTCAGCCATACTAGAAGCAATTGAATCTCTTAGAGCACGTGAAAATCTTGTTTGAGCATACATTCCTATCTTTGATGGGAAAGTATATTG
>DAOVPS010000208.1:0-4516 GCA_030629105.1 Candidatus Heimdallarchaeota archaeon | reverse complement strand
TTATTCGAGCAACCAATCAAGATAGAACCCTATGAGACCGCATTAAGTGGATATCCTTATTGCAAATTTGTTGTCCACTTGCCTGAAAATGTAATTGTTAAATAAAACTAATTGAATTCTCAGAAAATTCAAAAAAACTGAGATACAAAAGAAGTTTTCCCCATCTTGATATGCAAGTTATCAATGTACTTTAATTAAATAATCACTATCATAACATTTTTATGGAATCTTTGGAAATCTCTTCGCAATTTCAAAGTTGAGCTCAGAGGAATTAATGAATGTATGAAATTGTAAAGAAAGAATGGCTTCATGAAGTTATTTTCCTGATAGAGATTAAAACTCCAGCAATCGCTAAGAAGATTCGTGCAGGGAATTTTCTGGTCTTACGAATGCGAGAAGGAGCAGAAAGAATCCCTATCACTGTTGCAGATTACAACAGAGAGAAAGGAACTGTTACATGTATTATCCAAGTTATAGGACAATCCACAAAACTTCTTTCAACTTTAGAAGAAGGAGATCATATAAAGGATGTAGTTGGACCACTAGGCAATCCCACAGAAATCGAAAAATACGGTACTGTTGGAATTGTGTCTGGAGGGTTAGGAATTCCTTTAGCAAACCTAGTAGCTAAAGAATTGAAAGAGGCCGGAAACAAAGTAATCGGAATGGTTGGAGCGAGAACAGAAGAACTTCTCGTTTGGGAAGAAGAAATGTCACAATACTGTGAAGAAATGCAATACTGTACTGATGATGGATCCAAGGGAATGAAAGGATTTACTACTCATTTATTAGAAGAAAAAATAGCAGAACTTGCGAAAGAGAAGAAGAAACTAGATATGGTATTCACAGTCGGACCAACAATAATGATGAAATTCGTAACTCAAATAACAAAGAAACACGAAATACCAACAATTGCAAGTCTTAATCCTATCATGGTGGACGGAACTGGAATGTGCGGCGCTTGTCGAGTTACTATTGATGGTAAGATCCAATTTGCTTGTGTTGATGGTCCTGAATTTGATGCTCATAAAGTTGATTTTGATGAGCTCATTAATCGATTAGCTCAATATAAGAATCAAGAGAAAGTTGCTCTTGATAAATACGATAAAGAATGTGGAGGAAAACACAAATGACCGAGGAGACAAAAGAGCGAAGAGTCCATAAGCGAAGTGAGAAAACACCAGTCAAAATTAAAATGAAAGAACAAAAACCAAAGGTTCGAGTCAAGAACTACTTAGAAGTTCCTTTTGGTTACACTGAAGCTGATGCTATCTTAGAAGCTGAACGATGCTTGCATTGTCGTCGAGCTTTTTGTCAAGAAGGTTGTCCAGTTGACATTGATGTTCCTGGTTTCATTGATGCTATCCTTCGTAAAGATTTCAAGAATGGTATTAAGATTATCAAAGAAACTAATGTTCTTCCTGCTATTTGCGGCAGAGTTTGTCCTCAAGAATCACAGTGTGAAGCAGCTTGTCTTTTAGGTAAGAAAGAAGGTTGGGATCCTGTTGGCATAGGTCGATTAGAGAGATTCCTTGCTGATTGGGAACGAGAACATGGTGTGACAACACCAGAAGTAGCTAAATCCACTGGCAGGAAAGCAGCAGTTGTTGGTTCCGGACCTGCAGGATTAGTTGTCGCCGCTGATTTAGCTCGTTTAGGTCATAAAGTTACCTTATTTGAAGCCTTCCACAAAGCAGGTGGAGTTTTAATTTATGGTATACCTGAGTTCAGATTACCAAAAAAGATTCTTGCAGAGGAAGTTGAAACTTTAGAAAAGATGGGTGTAGAAATCAAGTATAATACTGTTATTGGTTTAACCTACACTCTTGATGAGCTCTTCGAAATGGGTTATGATACCATTTTCTTAGGAACCGGCGCAGGCTTACCACGATACCTTGGTATCCCCGGTGAAAGCTTGAATGGTGTTTATTTTGCAAATGAATTCCTAACTCGAGTTAACCTCATGGAAGCTTACAAATTCCCAGAGGGTTCTGACACACCAGTCCACATTGGAAAGAAAGTTGTAACAATAGGTGCTGGCAATGTTGCTATGGATTGTGCACGAACAGCTTTACGTCTTGGTGCTGAGAAATCATATATTGTTTACAGAAGATCTATCAACGAAGCACCCGCCAGACAAGAAGAAATTCACCATGCACAAGATGAAGGCGTTGATTTCCATTGCTTATCTAGTCCCTTAGCAATTATGGGAGATGAAGGAAACAATGTTATTGGTCTTGAATGCCAAGAATGTGAGCTAGGTGAACCTGATGAATCAGGTCGATGCAGACCTTTGCCCATTGATGGTGCATGTTTTGACATTGAATGTGATACTTTAATCATCTCAATCGGTCAAAGACCAAATCCACTTGTCCCAAGAAATACTCCTGGTTTAGACACTCACCGTTGGGGTGGAGTTATCGTTAATGAAGAAACCGGAGAAACCTCAGTTCCAGGCGTTTACGCAGGCGGAGACATTGTAACTGGAGCTGCTACTGTAATTCTAGCAATGGGAGCAGGCAGAACAGCTGCCAAAGCAATGCATGAACAAATGATTAATAAAAAATAATTAGATAATTGATGATTTTTTCGTCAATTATTCTTTCCTATTTTTTTCTTTTTGTATAATCAAGATGTGAAATAACCTTTTAGAATATTAAACAGAAGGTTAAAAATGAACTAAATAGTTAATTTAGCTGTTAATTATACAAGAAATGCGAAAAGTGTAAAATTTAGTCGTAATTTTTTTAACTATAAGATTTGATGTGAATATTTATGGATGATCCAATTGAACTTGAAGTATTAGATCGAAATAGTATTTATCCAAACAAAATGTTACTTGATTATCTTAACAAGAAGCAACCAATGTATGATTTTCTTAAGAAAAATCCCAAGAAACTTCATACGGTTAAATTTACTGGTGATAGATCTCTACTTAAAGAAGTTTTACTGAAATATAATAAATCTATTAATGCTCATGAAGAGTCCATAAAGAATATTGAGCAAATTGAAAATGAAGATATTTATTTTGTAGTTACTGGTCAACAACCGGGATTTCTGACAGGACCATTATATACCATTTACAAAACTTTCGCAGCAATCAATTATGCGGAGAAATTTAGCAGTGAGAAGATTAAGCTCATTCCTGTTTTTTGGAATGCTTCGGAGGATCATGATGTAGAAGAAGTAAACAATATTAGAATACTTAATAGAAAAAACGAAATTGTTCCACTTGTTATTGATCCTTGCGAAGCAATGGGTAAAAGCTTAGAAAAAATTCAGTTGCACAAATGCAGCTGCAATGATATCGTCTCTACCATGCTTGAAACTTTTCCGGAAACAGATTTCACTGATATGTTGTTTAATGAGATAATTAAACTAGAATTAGAAAAATCGGAAATGTGGGGGGACTTTTTCAGTCGCATTATGACCAGATTATTTGGTAAGTGGGGTTTAGTTTTAGTGGAGCCTTGGATTTTCAGACCACACCTTACAGATTATTTTTCAAAACTCATTGAGAAACCGATTCATTATAATCAAATCTTTCTAAAAACAACAAATCAATTATTTGATTTAGGTTATAAACCAAAAATGCATAAAAAAGAAGATATTGTTGGACTTTTCTATATTGATGAAGAGAATTTTAGAAACACAATAACAATTGATAAGAAAGGAGCTTATCACATTTCAAATGGTTCGACTCTCACTAAAGAACAAATTTTAGATGAATTACAGAGTAATCCAGAAAGATTTAGCACTAATGCTATCTATCGACCTTTAGCTCAAGATACTATGATGCCCACACATATTTTTGTTGGTGGGCCATCAGAAATCGGTTATCATATACAAATAAAAGATCTCTATCCAGAATTCGGATTGAAACAATCCAATTTACAATTTAGAATGGGAGCTACCGTTCTAGAACGACATATTAATCGTATTGTTGCGAAATATGATGTGAATCTTGCTGAACTTAAAGATACAAATAAACTCACCTCTCGCTTACTAAGAGCTGAAAATAAAGAATTCTTAGCAAATTATTTCGATCAGATTACAAATACACTTGATGATATGAATAAAAATCTCACAGATGTAAGTCAAGAATTAGGGAAGCGAGCCGAAGGAAGAAAGCAAAAAATAATTAAGGAGCTTAACAACATCGAACGAATGTACTTGAAATATGTGAAAGATGACAATCAAGTTTTACAAGCACAACTCCAAAAAGCAAAAGCTTATGTGTTTCCTGATGATAAACCTCAAGAAAGAATTTTTAACATCTTCCAATACTTAAACAAGTACTCAATAAATATGTTAGATTGTATGAAGGACTTAATGACAAAAGTTGATCCTGGAAATCATGTGGTGTTGAAATGCTGGATGTTTTAGTGTTTGCTCCTCATCCGGATGATGCGGAATTGGGTGTTGGTGGAGCTATTGTTAAAGCAATAAGTGCTGGTTTTAAGGTTGGAATTATTGATCTCACTGCAGGAGAGATGGGCTCACTTGGAACTAAAGA
>DAOVPS010000190.1:0-5754 GCA_030629105.1 Candidatus Heimdallarchaeota archaeon | reverse complement strand
CTATTAATCAATCCTGACTTCGGTCAGCCAGATTATGGTTTCTATTCTGATTATATTGATGAAAATACCATCAAGATAATCAGTCAATTTGAAGTTCAAGTCGACTTCTTACAAGCTTATGTGTTCCAAGACAGCAACTTAGCAGTTGACATTCTACCAGAACATATTTGGGGAAGCATTTTACCTGAGGATCATGAAAGCCAAGCTGTTTCTTGGGCCGCAACTGATCCATTAAAATTATCAGGAATTGGTCCATATTATCTATTTAATTATGATGGAACCAACGGAATCCTTCACCTTAAAGCCAATACACATTGGGCAGACTGGGGTGGACACACCGCTCAATTAATTGATGATCTTTACTTCGAGTTCTGGTCTAACAAAGAAGGTGCTCTCTCAGCTCTTGCTGGTGGAACTCTTGACATGGTAGATTCACAATTCAGTCCTCAATTAAACGAAATCCCTGCAACTGTTGATTACACAGTAGTAGTCGCACCTGGTTCACAGGAAATAGGCCTCAACTGCTTACATCCATACCTTTCTGGTACATTAGCTCCAATCTCATCTGAAGATTCTGGAAAATACATTAGACAAGCTATTAGCCACTTAATTCCAAGAGAAACCATCGTTGAAGAAATCCTTAACGGATTAGGTTCACCTGGTATTACAGCATATCCAATGGTTATCGGATTTGATGACACATTAGAACCATACGAATACAGCATTGACATAGCCAAACAAAAGATGGAAGCTGCTGGTTTCGTTTATGCAGAAACTGATACTACTGGTTTTGGTCTATACGTTGTAATAGGTATACTTGCTCTTGCTGGTGCAAGTCAAGTCTTCTTCTTGAAGAGAAGAAAATAAGCCACTCGGCTTATTTCTTTTTTCTTTTTTTCTTTTTGTTCCGAGCAGTCATTTTTGTACTTGCTTCTTACCCATTATTTCAAATAGCATTCTGAGGAAAATCCTTTAAAACCAAGTTTCATACTTAATTTCAAGACCACGAAAATATATAAAAGACAGAAGTAAAATTGATAATCATTAGTATTTGATAAAATGTAGTTCAAAAAATCAATCGAGAAGTGATATCGAAATGAATAATCTCAAAGTTAGAAAGTCAGGTTTAATGTTATCGGTAATAATTCTGAGTTTGCTCATAACTCCTTTCCTTGCTACAAAAGGAGAAACTTATCAATTAATTTATTCTGATTTCTTTATTGAACCATCGAAACCCGAAGTTATAGCTGAAATGGACTTCACTTTAAATAATTTAAATGATTATGTCTTTGGTTTACCGCAAGCAGCTGGTGTAGGAACTTTCACAGATTCTCGTACTTATTTCTTTGAGATTTGGACTGATGATAATAAACGGGTAGAAATTTTCATTCTTGATTCCAGTGATTATTTGGACTATGAACGTGATTTCATAGGTGATCCCCCTACAGTTTATTTCATGCATGAAATTTGTGATGGGTATCGTCAACTCGAGTTTAGTGATTTCTTTATTAGTCCTAAGCTTATTCTCTACTCAGAAGGTGAAGTAGTCACTGGGAATTTTATCTGGACTGAAGGACTAGCTGAAATTATCCATCAACCTTATTATCAAAGAATTCTTGAAAGTGACAGAGATACTCAAGACTTTGTTCAGATTTTCAATGTAAATGCTAGTGTCAGTTGCTATATTATGACACAAGATGAATTTGATATCTATATAGATGACCCAAATGATAGACCAAATCTTTACAATGTTTATCAAGGTGAAGAAGATTCCTTCAATATCACCTTGGAATTTGAAACTTTGAAGGATCCAGACACAAATCCTGAAGTAGAAAATCACTATCATCTTTTGATTTGGCATGAAGAATTTTATGGAGGAGTTTCAGGAACAATAATTTATGATTATGAATATGCGAGAGCATTTGGTGAGACTTATTGGTCACTCATTTTCGCTATTCTTCTTTTATTATGCATAGTTCTGTTCTTCGTATTTCAAAAAGTCGCCTTACCACCAGTTGTTTGGACTCTCTCAAAATTGAGATATTATGTAATTTCAATACCTGTTAGAGAAATAAAAGCAACGTTTTCTGATCTCGGATCAGAACTTGGTTGTATTTGGGCTAAGATGAAAGGTGTTGAAGAACAAGAAGTGGATGAAGAAAAAGAGTGTTCACCACATAAAAGACTGTTATTACTTTTTCTAGCAATCATCGGTTTTCTTGGCATTCAACGTTATCTGGTTGGTAAAATTGGAACTGGAGTTGTTTTCACCTGTACATTGGGATTCCTAGGTATAGGATATCTCATTGATCTCGTTGCTATAATTATAGGTTGCTTCTATGATAGTGATGAGAAACAAGTCCTCAATTGGATGTGATTTGAGTAGCTTATTAGCTACCCAAAATTCTTCTTTTAATAAGATTCTTCACAATATTTTTGTAAATTCATACTGAAAAATAAAATGAGTTGTTTGACTTGTCTCAATTACCCGATCAACAATCGACATCTGAAGTTAGTGAAGATCCAGATGAATTTATTGAGCAAATCAGTGATTCTGAGATTCCAAAAATTCCGTATGAATCAATAGAGGTTAAGCTTAAATGGTCTCGAGTAATAATTGTAGCTATTGTAATTTCTTTATTTGTAGTTGGAATAACTCTTCTTGTTTTTTGGATTCTTGGAAGACAATATGATGAAGTATTTGTTTTCTCTTTTTTATCATGGACTTTTCTTATTGAAACAGGATTACTCTTGATTTTTGGTGGTTGTATTGGAACTGTTCGTCAATCCTTCACAATAGACAGAATAAGGAAGAGATTTACTAAAGGTGAAAGTATTACCGGTGCAGATACAAAAATAGCTATAGGTAGTGCTTATACTTACATCTTAAGTGGATTGCTTCTTGGACTTGCATCGTTTCTTGCTTGGCTTATTCAATCAATATAATCACTGTAAAAATATAGTTCTAATGAAAATATATTTTTAGAGAAAACAATTCTATATATTATAGGTTGGTTCTAACCATTGAGCGAAGATTTGGATTTTGATGCAGCACGAAAAACTATTTCCAAAAAAAGTGATGATGATACAATTTCCCATTCACAACTACTACACAATACCTATAAAAATCGTACACCCTCTGAATCAAAAAAGGAATTATACCGTGAAACTTTCAGAGAGGAACATACAGTTCTAAGACAGGATTATATAGAGTATCGATTTGATTTTGCTTGTATTTGTCAAGCTATTGCTATTGTCCTTGGATTCTTCATGATGGTTAACTTGATTATTTATTTTTCAATGGATTACGGATTAAACAACGTAGGAAGTGAAGATAGTTTTCTTTCATGGATAATGTTTGGTCAAAGTGGATTGTTATTATTATTTTCAGGTTTATCTGTTCCCAGACGCTCAGTAGTTGTAAAACAAAGATCTAAACGAAGTATTGGTGAATCAAAAGATAGAAGTTTGCGTTTTGCTTTTGTTCATTCATTAACTTATTTCATAGCAGGTATTTGTATGGCAATAATATCTACAATTGTTCATTACCAGTTATAAACAAAAAAAAAGAAATTAATGATAATTTGTGGCGTCAAATTATCAGTGAGGAATTTTATTTTTGTTTATTCTTAGATAACGATAGGATTAGCTCTTCACCTTGAATTTTTAATCTTTCACCTTTGGATAATTTTTCTTTTCGAGTTAAATTGGTGGTTAGTGTTTCTGTGCAAATATAGTCAGTAAATCTCGTGAATGCTTGCTCAAGTTTTCCTTCAGTTTTATAGCTTATTGTTATTTTATCAGCAACATGTAACCCTTCTTTTTTCCTCAGATTTTGTATGTGACGAACTATATCTCGAGCAAAACCTTCTAGCAAGAGATCTTCTGTGATTTTTGTATCTAGTGCAACGGCGAATTTTTCACTTACTGCTATTGAGCGTTCCCCTAAAGGAATAGCTTCGAGAATCAAGTCATCATGTAGTACTAATTTCAAAGGTTTCTTACTGGGATTCAACATTATTTCTAAAACCTGATCTTTCTTATAGTAAGCATCAACAACTATTTTCTGATCGATATCCTTTATCTTATCCTCTAAGAGTGTTATATCCTCTCTGAGTTTAGGTCCGAGAATTTGATAATTTAGCTTGAGTTTAAACTCTATTAACTTCTCAGGTTTTCTAGCAAAACGAAGATTCTTGACATTAAGTTCAGTTTGTATCTCATTTTTGAATTCGCTCAGAGAATTTTCAAGTTTTTTATTTTTACTCCAAACAATTACTTCTGAGAGAGGTTGTCTTAATCTAAAATTTGATGCACTTCTTGCAGATCTTCCAAGTTTAACAACTTGAAGAACTACATCCATTTTCTCATTTAGTTCTTTGTCATAATTTGATTTCATGAATTTCGGATAAGCACAAAGATGGACACTTGATGGCATTTTAGAATTAGTAAACTTGGTTAAATTCTGATATAGTTTTTCACTGAAAAATGGTACAAATGGGGCTAATATTTTACTGAGTGTTAGTAATGTTTCATATAATGTATAATAACCACTTAGTTTTTCCTCGCTATTTTCATGTTTCCAAAATCTTCTGCGACTTCTACGTAAATACCAAGTTGATAATTGATCAACAAACTGTTCAATTTCCACTGTTGCATTTTTGAAATTCATTTTGTCCAAGTCTTTTCGAACCTGCTTCACTAATCCATTTAATTTTGATAGTAACCATTTGTCAATGTAAGGTTGTGACTTCAATGTACTAGCTTGTTTGTCATTTGGTTTAAACTGATCTAAATTTGCGAAAGTAGCGAAGAATGAATATATATTCCAAACAGTGAGGAAGAAGGGCTTAAGTTCCTCTTCTAAATGGTAACCAAAATTCAAAGTTTGTGAGAGTTGTTGTTTTGCCGAAGCCCAGCGTATGATTTCAGCTCCAACTTTATCAGCTGCTTCTGCGAACCAAATTGCATTTCCCCAACTTCTATGCATTGCTCTTCCATCTTTGTCATGAACTTTTTCATGAACAACAACCCGCTTGTATGGTGGTTCCCCTTTTAAAGTGACGCTCATGAAGAGCAATGAATAAAACCATAGTCTTATTTGCTCTCGCATTTCACAAACTGCTTCAGTTGGGAACCACTTATTCCAATATTCAGGGTCTTCTAGGTACTTCAAGGTTGAAAATGGAATGATTCCTGCATCTAACCAACAATCACCAACTTCGGTTACTTTGGAAACAATTTTGTCACATTTCGGACAATTAATTTTCACATCATCTATCCATGGTCTATGTAATTCTTTCAAATTGTCTAAACCATCAACTGCTTTCTCGAATAATTCTTCTTTAGTACCAATAACAGTGAGTTCTCCACAGCTTTTGCATTCAAAGAAAGGTAAAGGTAATCCCCAGTATCTTTTTCTTGATATACACCAATTACCCATGTTGTTTAACCAATCTATCATGCGTTTCTCATAGAAGCTTGGAACCCATTCTACCTTAGTTGTCGCTTCTTTCAATAATGGTCTTATTTGTTCAGAATCGATGAACCATTCTTGTACTAATCTAAATACCAGTTCTTCATGGCATCTCCAGCACGTTGGGTACCTATGGGTAAACTCTTCTGTTTTAAGCAAAAGCTTTCTTTTTCTTAATGATTCTACAACTTTCTCCGAAGTTTCAGTAACAAATAATCCTCGAAACTCATCAAATTCTTTTAGAAAAATTCCATAGTCATCTATAGGGGAGATTATAG
>DAOVPS010000117.1:0-10237 GCA_030629105.1 Candidatus Heimdallarchaeota archaeon | reverse complement strand
GATCAAGAAATCAACAAGTAATCCATATAACCAGAATTTCCCATCTTTCAACATCTGTCCGAGAGTTTTTGTACGCATTTCATGTTGGAAGTCATATTTGACTGCCCATTCTGCAAAGGGTCCAATCAAATAAGTATAGAAAACATATGCTGATACAAAAGCAATTGGAGCAGAAACTGCTAGGTTCATAGCAAAATTATAAGCTAATGCTGTAGTACCTGTAAAGATTATTGCCAATATAAGTGACATAGGTATTGCAATTAATATAGTTAGTAATAGACACACCCAGATCGGTACCCATTGTTTACGTGGATTTAATTTTCCATGAATAAATGGTCTTTTTGGGAGTTGTCTTTGAGCTTCTTCTGTCATAGTTAGATACATCCATTTAGCTGTTTTCGTAGAGAAATTGCCTCTAATTGCACGTAGTAACTATTGTTGAAAACCTTAGTAATTCTTTAGCCTAGACAATCTCCTTTCTGACAGCTGAACTGCTTGCTATTTGTACAATATTTAAACATTTGTCGTATACTCTCTCAATGATTAGCTATGAAGCATTTTGTCGCTTCAATTTCTCCCCGTCCTTTTCATTGAATCGTTTCGAACGCAAAATATAAAAAGCAAGTTACTTGTTTCAATAAAATTTGAACGTTCAAAAGAAATAGAAGACAATTCAATATCGTTTTAAATTGAAATACTAGTAAAAATCCGTAGGTAAAAAACAATGGGTCATAAAAAATGGTTCTTTAAACACATTTTCAGAGAGAAACGATTACTCATTGTTTTGATTGTGTTTCTGATACTTTTCATTGGAACAGTTTCTCTTACTCCTTTGTTTATTGGTAATATATTCGAGGTGCTACCAGATGCTACTGGGATTTTTGCTATATTGCCTGGTGGAGATGGATTTAGGGAGACGTTATTTTATTTTGCTCTTTTAATTGCTATAGCTGGTGTAATTAGAACTGTTGGTGATTATATTCAGAGTTTCGTTAATGATGTAATTGCTCACAAAGTGACAAAAAACGTCACTGAAGAATTTTACAACGATATGTTGGAGAAGAGCCAAGAATTTCATGATCGTATTAAGGTCGGGGACATCATGGCTCGAGCAACGTTTGACACAAGACAAATGAACATCTTCATCGCTCCTGGGGTAAAATGGCTTTTTGAAGGATTCTTTATGGTTATTTTCTCTGTTACCTTGATGTTAACAGTCAATCCAAAATTAACACTCCTAATTGCTGGTGCTCTTCCTTTCTACGTTTTAACTATTTGGGAGTTTAATAGAAAATTGCGCCCAATCTCTATGGCTCAAATGGAACAGAACAGTATCCTAAACGCTCGTTTACAGGAAAGTCTTACTGGAATTCGAGTTGTGAGAGCTTTTGTAAAAGAAAGAAAAGAAATTGCGGGATTTGAAGTTGAAACTGAGAAACTAAGAAAAATCAATACAAGACGAGGGATTATTAGTGCTAGATATTATGCTATTGTAATTACAATTATTATTACTGCTCTCAGCTTTTTGTGGGGTGGGTATGAAGTCTCAGTAGGTAACATGGAACTTTCCGAACTCATTACCTTTGTCTTGTTAATGATGACCCTAAATATGCCTACTTGGCAATTTGGGTGGGCAACAACTCAATTTCAAATTGGCATGGCAGCTGCAAAAAGAATCTATGATATGAAAGAACGAGAAGAATATGTTCCAAATCCTGCGAATCCACTTGTATGGAAAGAAAAGAAAGGTGCAATTAATTTTGAAAATGTCTCCTTCTCATATAATGGCAAGAGTAGTAGGAAAGCATTGAAAGGAATTGATTTTTCAGTTCCTGGAGGAGCAAATGTAGCAATAATAGGGAATCCTGGTTCAGGGAAATCAACTCTAATTAAGTTGCTGATGAGATTATATGATCCATCAGAAGGATCGATTTATATTGATGATATGGATATTCGAGAAATGGATATCTCCGATCTTAGAGATAATATAGGAGTAATTGAGCAAGAAGTCTTTTTGTTCAGTAAAACTATTCGAGAAAACATTGCTTTTGGCAAACCTAATGCCAGTCTAGAAGATATAGAGAATGCTTCAAAATTAGCTCAAGCACATGATTTTATCTTATCGTTTGAGGAAGGCTATGATACAATTGTTGGGGAACGCGGGGTCACGCTTTCAGGAGGGCAAAAACAAAGGCTAGCTATTGCTAGAGCACTTCTTGTTAATCCTGCAATACTAGTTTTGGATGATGCTAGTAGTGCAATTGATGCTGAAACCGAAAGAAGAATTCAAACAGCTATAGCCAATGTGCTAAAAAATAGAACTACCTTTATCGTCACTCATAGATTAGCGACAATCAAAAATGCTGATTTAATCATTGTTTTGCGAGATGGAATCCTCATGGATTCTGGAACTCATTCTGAATTAATAATGAGGAATATAGATTATAGACGCTTGTTCGAGAAATTTTCGGATTTGCCACCTATGAAAAAAATGGAGGAAAATTAAAATGGCAAAAATGGAAAGTTTCCGAAGTGATTATAGCATAAAATATGCAGATCGAGAATTAATTGGTCGCTTCTGGAAATATCTCATGGCTTACAAATTACAAATGGTGTTCATTATTCTCACTATCTTAGCAATCTCTGGAATTAGTATAGTTCCTCCCTTAATGGTACAAAGAGTATACGATATTTTGGAATCTAGTGGAGAATGGATATCAATTGCTCCTTACGCGATAGCTTATGTAGGTCTAAACCTCCTTTTATGGGTACTTCAAGTAGTTCAAGGTGTTCTAGTAGCAATTGTTACGCAAAAAGTGATTAAAAGAATACAAATGGAGACTTACATAAGTTTACAAGAACAAGATCTAGGGTTCTTTGATGTTCAAGCAACAGGAGAAATTATGTCTCGTATTACCAATGATTCCCAAGAATTAAATAATATGATTACAGTTGTTGGACAGTTTGTCTCGAATTTTGTAATCGTCTTTTCAGTTTTAGGAATAATGCTTGCTGTTAATTGGCAATTAGGACTTGTAACATTAGGTATGGGTCCAGTGGTCTTTATTGCAGCATTCATGTTCAGAAGGTTTTCTAGAAGAACAAGCGGGAAATGGAGAGCAGCCATTGCAGAAGTAAACACCTCATTTCAAGAGAGTGTTTCTGGAATATCCGTAGCAAAAGCATTTGGTAGGGAAGAAAAATCCAAAGAAGAGTTTGAAGTAATAAATGATGCAACATTTCAAATTGCGAGGAAAAGAGCTTTAGCTCTTACAGGTATTTGGCCAGTTTTGGATGGTGTTAGCGTGCTAAGTATATTTAGTATCAATCTGTTTGGTGGTTGGTTAGTAATCCAAAACTTAGCTTCAGCTTCAACAATTATATTCTTCATTCTCCTATTGAATAGGTTCCTTTATCCACTTGCTCGAGTTGCTTCACAGATTCCAACTGTCCAAAGTGGTTTTGCTGCCATGGAGAGGATATTCAGCATAGTAGATGCAGAAAAAGTTGTGAAGAATCCAGACAATCCTGTTTTCAAAGAAATTAAAGGACGCATCACATTTGATAGTGTAAATCACGAATATGTCCCGAATGAACCCGTCTTAAAGAGCATTAATGTTGATATAAAACCCAGCGAATCAATTGCTATCGTAGGGCATACCGGCGCAGGTAAAACTACTATTGCTTCCTTATTGATGAGATTTTATGATATAAAGGACGGATCAATCAAAATTGATGATGTAGATATTCGTGACTATGATATACAACATCTTCGTTCACAAATTGGTTTAGTTAGTCAAGATGTTTTTCTTTTTAGTGGAACCGTTCTTGATAATATTAGATTTGGCAGACCAGATGCTACCATTGAAGAAGTCAATGAAGTCCTCGATATTGTTGCCGCTCAAGAATTCATAGATGCTTTACCCGATGGTTTGGAAACAGAACTAGGTGAACGTGGTAAAGGTCTTTCTGCTGGTCAAAGACAAATGATATCATTTGCGCGAACTCTGTTAACTGATCCAAAAATATTGATTTTAGATGAAGCCACTGCAGCGGTGGATGCGTATACTGAATCAAAGATTCAAGAAGCTCTTGACCATCTTCTTGCTAACAGAACTTCTATTGTTATTGCTCATCGCTTAACTACAATTCAGAATTCTGATAGGATTCTTGTCCTTGATAAAGGTGAACTTGTTGAAGAAGGCGATCATGATGCATTAATGAAAAATGGTGGATTGTACTCAGAACTTTATGAAACCTACTTTAAGCATCAATCTGCTGAATGGATTTCAGAGATTAGTGAAGTGTTTTCTGACTAAAAAAAAAGAATCTTCTTAAGTAAGCAAAAGAAATCAATTCTTATGAAGGAACATACCAATAATCCAAAGACTGCTTTTGTCTTTTCTGGTGGGGCTAGTTTAGGGGCAGTCGAGTGTGGTGCCCTAAAAGCTATTGTGGAGCATGGTATACAAGCTGACATGGTTTTAGGAACATCAGTAGGTAGCTTGAATGGTGCAATGTATGCTTTTAACCCAACAATAGAGGGAGTAAAAGCAATTGAGGATGTTTGGCACAATATTAAAGTGTGGAATGTTTTTTCACCTTCACCAATTACTCCTATATTAAATATCACTACTTTTGGATTAAACCTTATTTCCTCAAAGAATATACGTAAACTTATTTCAGATAATTTGCAATTCACTCGTATTGAGGAAACAAAATTACCTTTGTATATTATTGGAACTGATATTAAATGTGGTGAAGAAGTAGTTTTCAATAAGGGCTTAGCTTTAGAAGCTTTGATGTCTAGTGTGGCGATTCCAGGTGCATTTCCTCCTCAACGTATGGAAAATTGTTCAATCGTTGATGGTGGTATAGTAAATAATGCTCCCATTTCTACCGCTGTTCGATTAGGAGCAGAACGTGTTGTAGTTTTTCCAATTGGTGTTCCTTCTGCAGATCAAGAACCAAAGACTGTTGCAGAAGTAATTATTCGTAGCTTTATTTTTCTTCTCAATCGCCAGTTAGCTTCTGATATTCAACTCTATAAAGATAAAGTAGAATTAATAATAATTCCTCCACCAGATTGCATTGATGTTGGACCACATGATTTCTCCAAATCAAAACAATTGATTGAAGAATCATATGCGAAAGCCAAAGAATGGTTAGAAAATGAAGGGTTTTCACCAAATGCAGATACTCATATTCATCCTTGTGATGTTCACACACCACCAGTAAATCTTATGGAAGCAGTAGTCCCTGAACCTGAAATGAAAGTAACTACTCGAGCAAAGGAAGACCTAAAGCATTCTACAAGAGGTATAAAAAAATCATTAGATGAAACAGTTGATGAAATTTATACTGATTTGGTTAAAACCGCTGATGAAATAAAGAAGAAACTCTTCAAAAAAAATATCAAAGATGAATAAACTGATAAAAAAAGAGGATGCTAATCAATTAACATCTATTCAATCTTTTTCAGCAAAATATGTTATTTGTAAGTTTATTAAGCAACATTTATTGGAACTTTTTAATATGCATCTTTTGCTTTTTCAATTAGAACTACAAAAGTGATTAATAATGAACGCTGATCCGGGAAAACACTACGATAAAATGGGAATGGCTTATATTCGAAAGAGCAAGCAAAATCTCCATAATGTTTACTACAATAACCCAGCAATTATCTCACTGGCTGGGGAAGTGAAAGGCAAAGAGGTTTTCGAGGTAGGTTGTGGCGGTGGCTCTCTAACAGAATGGTTGGTCAATCAAGGAGCCTCAGTCGTTGCTTGTGATGTCAGTGAACAAATGGTAAAGTACACTAAGAAAAAACTGGGTTCGAAAGCTAAAATTTTGATTGCTGATATCTCAGAACCTTTGGATTTTCTCGAGGTTAACTCTGTTGATATGATTATTGCTTCTCTTGTTCTTCATTACATCAGCAATTGGTTACCGGTGTTCAGTGAATTTAATCGAATACTAAAAAAGGATGGTTCAATTGTAATTTCCGTTCATCATCCTCATGCTGACTGGAAATGGTTTAATAAAACTGATTATTTTAAGAAAGAACTTTATGAAGACTCCTGGACAATTGATGGGAAAGCTTATCCAGTAAATTTCTATCACAGAACACTTGCCAATATGTTTGCCATTTTCAGAAAAAATGGTTTCTTTGTAGACATTTTACTTGAACCTTTTCCAATACCTGAAGCAAAAGAAGTAGATGCTCGCTCATATGAGACTCTTCTTTCAAATCCTCATTTCTTGTTTCTTAGACTAAAGAAAGAAGGGTGAAAAGCATCTATAACTAGTATTGATGCTTTTTATCTACAAGATTAATTGGAGTTTTCCCTTGAGCTATGCGTTGAATATTCTCTGTAATGATTTCTATGGTCCTATTTGAATGTACAGTTCGCTCAACAAACCCTGCATTGTGAGGAGTAGCAATTACATTTGGTAATTCCCAAATCGGATATCTAGAAGGTTTATCTAATTCTGGCCCCCATTTAGGATCCCACCAATGAGGAATCCACCAGACATCAAGAGCTGCACCAGCAATCCACTCTTCTTTAACTGCTCGATATAATGGTTCTTCTTGTATTATAGCTGCTCTCGCAACATTTACCAGATAAGCTGTAGGTTTCATTAATTTTAATTCGTGTTCTCCAATCATACCTCGAGTGGCAGGAGTAAGAGGTACAATAACTAAAACAAAATCACTTTCTTTCATAACATAATCCAGATCATCTGGTCCACCCAAGAATTCAAGGTTTAATTTCTCTTTTAGTTTCTCTGAAGGTTTTCTTTTAATTCCGAGAATCTTCATTTCAAATGCTTGTAAGCGCTTAGCTACTTCTAAGCCGATACTTCCCAAACCAATTATTCCAACTTTTTTTTCTCGAAGTTCTGTTCCTCTAAGTACAACTCTATCAGGAAATGAACTGTTTTTTTGAGGTATTTTCTTTGCTAGTGAGATCATTAATGCAATAGTCCCTTCAGCTAAAGGAACTGGATTAGCTCCAGAAGTATTCGCGACTATGATTTTCTCTTTAATTGCCTCAAAAGGTATAGCATCAACACCTGCACCTGTCTTTTGAATAAGCTTCAACTTTTTACCCTTTCTTGCTGCTTCAGCAGATAATCGAGTACAAACTACAATCTCGACATCTTGAATGAGCTCTTCAATTTCCTCATCGGTTCCTTCTTTGGGAACTATCAATTCAACATTTTCTGGCATTGAATCCTTCTGCTTTTCCAACCATTCAGCTAAAGTGGGTCGAATTACTAATACTTTAATTTTTTTCACCTTCTTCTCTTTTACAGAAAGAGAGTGAATCCTTTGATGCATGGTTTTCCTCACACGCATCACAATTTCCATGTCTTTCACAATCAACTTTTGGACAAGCACATTCTTTATTGGTCATGATTCTCACTTCTACTTTAACACAATCAAATAATACCAACATTTTATATTTGTTTGGTTACAGAAGAACATAATACTTGCCTTAGTGCTTTTTCAAGGAACAATTGACTATGAAAGGTAAAATCTGCATTGTAACAGGTGCAAATTCTGGTGTAGGAAAAGAAACTGCTAAACAACTTGCAGAGCTTGATGCTCATATAATTATGGTAGTAAGAAACGAAGAAAAAGGACGATTAGCTTTAGAAGAAATAAAAACCGAAACAGGAAAAACCTCACTTGATCTTATGATCTGTGATTTTGCTTCACAAAAATCAATTCGTGATTTCGCGAAAAAATTCAGAGAGAAATATACTCGTCTAGATATTCTAGTTAACAATCATGGAGTAATGCCATCTAAGAAAGCTCTTACAAAAGATGGGATTGAGAGTGCCTTTGCAATTAATCATTTAGGTTACTTTCTTTTAACAAATCTCTTACTTGATGTAATTAAGGCTAGTTCCCCAGCTCGAATCATTAATGTTTGTTCTGGATCTTATGCTGCTGTCAGGAAAATTCGATTAGATGATTATAATTTTGATAAGAGAAAGTATAGTTGGTTTAAGGCATATTCGGAAACAAAGCTATACAATGTCATGTTTACTTTAGATTTAGCCACTCGCTTAAAAAATTCAAATGTAACCGTTAATACTTTTACACCGGGTTTCACCCTAACAAATCTTGGTCAGTCACTTAGAAGCATGAGACTAATAACAAAATTAAGGGCTCGAAAAGCAGCTTCGCCAAGTGATGCAGCAAAAATTGCTATCTATTTCGCAACTTCTCAAGAAATGGAAGGGGTTTCTGGGAAATATTTCATGAAAATGGATATGAAGGAAACAACCGAAATTGCCCAAGATAAAAAACTGCAAAAAGAATTATGGAATCTAAGTGAAAAGTTAACAAAATGAATTGAAGAAATTTTCCGAAACTATAATCTACTTCGCTACACCAATAACGTACCCACAATCTGTACAGAAAGCAACAGTACATGGATTTTGTTCATTGAATTGCTTCTTAACATCTGCAATCCATTGTTCATTTCTACCATCAGCACGATGCTGTATTTGTCTTTCTTTCCATTCTTTGGTTTTACCTTCCGGAAATATATACCGATATTCAAATTCATTTTTTCCGCATTCAGGACATTTAGGTTTTGCCAAGTTCATTCCCACCTAGAAACTAGCTAATGTATAATTTAGCTTGATTATTGTTGAACCTTTCGCTAATGAAGTTTTATTGTAACCATTGCATCATAGCATTAGTTCCGCTTGCTGCAGCCACTAATAATTGGAAAATGTTATAGGCATCAATCATATCTTTGGCTGTGTATTCTATTTTTAATCCATCTATTCGCTTAACTAATGGTAATAATTCTGCAGTATCTGCCATTAAGCTTGTTCGGAAAGTGATGCCCACTTTAACTTCCTTTTCAGCAATTAGTGGTTTCATTTTCTTATCCTTGAAATTCTTAACAGCAATTTGAACTGCTTTTCTAAGCTCCTTCTCAATAGTAATCATGCTTTTACTCCTTGCAGCAAGCCTGCTGAGTGAATGCTTCAATGCAACTGTTTCAACCCAAGGGGCATATTGTTTAATATCGTCCTCTATTAGCTGAGCATCTCCCGCAACCATTATGACAGGAACATTATAGTCTCCAGCAGTATAACCGTTTAATAAGAACTCACTAACTGGAATACCATTAATTTCCAATTTATGAATACTTCCTCCACTGTAAGTATGATCAAAAGTAGACCTAGCTGTTCCGAATTTCGCATGATATCCTAAGAAAATTGCTGCATCGCACCCTTCAACACCATTAACCATACTTGTTGGTCTTGGATTTCCTCTAATAATTTCAACATATTCCGGAAGATCGTCGATTAACAAATTCACCATGGGACCATGACTCTTTTGGTGTTTCTTAAGTGAGCCTTTGTTTTGAAAGCTTCTTTCTTGGCGACTTTTCGACTTGTTTTTTGTTGATTTTCGCTTTTTTTACTCTTTGTCTCTTTTTGGTGTTTTTTCGTTCTTTTTTTAAGTGACTTTCTGACTTTTCGACTGGTTGTTTTTCGTGGTCTTTTTAGTTCTTTGTTCTTACTTTTTCTTGGTGTTGTTCGTCTTGTTTACTCGTTCCTCTTCCGCTTCCGTTCCTAAACTTCCTTCTGGTTGGAGTTCTGTTAGTTCTTCTTCGGCTCGTTCTCTTCCTTTTAATTTGCTTAATAGCTCTGAGCTTCAATTCCTTGACTTGCTTCTTCGTCGTCCTCTATTCAGTAAGGATGATTTCGCTTTTCTTCTCCACGAATGCTTTGGTGAGTTCCTCTGTAACCTTTCTAATGATAGTTTGTTTAATCATTTGTATAGTGGTGAGTGCTACGCTGACCGAGAGTATTATTCTCCCTCTGGTTCTCTTCGTGGTTCTGTTCGTGTTTTCCGCTTAGGTCTGGTTAGTGCTTATCCTATGCCTAAGGTTGGTGTCCGATTCGAGCACTGGTTTGGCTATCCTACTTGTCCCCCGTATCGTTTGGTTTCGAGTAAGTTTCGTCGTCCTTTTCCTCATCACGATGTTTTGAGTAATTGGTGTTTCCGTGAACTTCAATCGGGTTTGACTGAGGAAGAAATTATTACAACTGATTCTTCTCGTCGCAAAATACCTCATTGGCATGGGAAGGGAGATCATATAACTGATAATTGTCATCGGATTCTTGTGGATAATCGGCAAGAGTATTTCTGGTTCGAAGTGCACACTGGAGCTGAAGGATACGATGAAGAAGTATTTAT
>DAOVPS010000137.1:0-9146 GCA_030629105.1 Candidatus Heimdallarchaeota archaeon | reverse complement strand
GATGGTGGAAAAAATGCTGCTAAAGAATTGAACATTCCTTTCTTAGGAGCTATTCCTTTGGACCCCAAAATCGTTCCACTCGCCGATTCTGGAAAACCCATTGTCTCTTCAAAAAATGCTACCCAGAAAATATTTGAAGTTGTTGTTGACAATATCCTAGCTGAAATAGAAAAATAATCCTTTGAAAAAATAAATGAAGAAATTTAGAGAATATACTTCTCAAATTTCCTTTTTTTTATATATAGTAGGTTTTTCTATCAGTTTTATCTGTTCGTGCTTTATTTAGATCATCAATAACTTTCATAGCATTTGCTTCTGTTTGTTGAATCTCATTGATCATTTGATCCATTTTTGTAAGATCCATTTCGAATCCAAGTAACTCTGAGAGCGCTTTTAGAACATTTTTTGATGCAACTGGATCTACTCCAAAAGCCATGGCAGGACCTTCTTGTGGTCTAACTTTTCCCATTAAACCATAAGAAATCAATCCTCTTTCTGAGGCAAGAGCTGTTAGAACTCCTACTGCTCCACTTACTCGTCCCTCTGTAAATAATTTGATTCCATGATCTTTGAGAGTGGTTGCATCTTTCTCTGTGTAAGCAAATCCGGTAACTTCCGGTGTCTTTGCCAAATCAGCTGGTCTAAATCCACCGATAGCAACTACAGTTTTTATGCCCCATTTTTCTGCAAGATCTAGTACATTATTTATTACCTCAAACATACCATCTGGTCCTTCTTGAGGTTGACTTTCCCCTGTCAGAATAATAATTGGTGGTTTGTTTTTCTCAACTGCCCAAATCTCCGCATGAACTAATTTTCCAAGTTCACCATTGAAAATCACTAAATGTGGAAAATAACAAGAATAAATTTTAGCTGCTTTTTTAGCATTGAAATATTCAATTAGTTGCATACCTGCTATGCGACCTACAAGCCCTTGTCCTGGGAAGCATTGTATAAGTACTCCATCTTTTAAGTCAACATCTTTAACTATTTTTGTAATTGTTTTGTAATCCTTTCCACTCATTCTAAACACACGGTTAGTTATTTTATGTATACATTATACATTGCTTTAATAAAATGACTAACTTTCATAATTAAATACTCAAAATAATTTCATCTTTAAAAGAGAAAATGAGTTCGAATAACAGAGATAAGATTATTCGACCTTTACAATTTCAACAGATCTTGCTCTTGGATAGGTTCGTACCCAAGTTGCCTTGCAAACATCGCAAGTTAATCTTAGATCCACTTTTATTGAAGTTTTAGAAGCCATCTTTAGCTGAGAAGCTGCTTTCTTGGAATATCTGCCTTTGTTTCCTGAACCTTTCTTGTGTCTATTTGCTCTTCTTGTGCCTTTTACAAGTCCACTGCCTCTTCGACCACCTTTTTCTTGTCGAACAGTTTGTACAGTATGTTTCTTGCATTTTCGGCAGTGAGTGCGCATTTTTGCAGGAATTTTTACCATTATATTCAGTCTCCAGCTCTTTGATGATAATACTGATTTGGCACCCTAAGCTTGTATTTAAAAGTTAGCATGAAAAAGATATAAAAAATTTGCTCTCTTTTCACAAGTAAAACAAGAATTGTGAACTTACAATCTCTATATTTACATCGTAATTAGCAACTGCAAAAGGTTTAATGAATGTAAATGCTCGCTCTGAAGGATTGAATCCTTGTACTATTGACCCAAATACAAAGAAATCATCATCGACATTTGTGCTATCCGAATAGACTATACTTGATTGATTATAGATTATTTTTAGTGTTTGGTAACTATGGTAGCCAAAAGATATTGCCTTAATATCGATTTGAATAATTTGTATCGAGATTGAGAGGACATTACTAACTGAATCAAACCAAGAATAAACCTTTACACGATAATCTAATTCCATTTTCATAACTTGGTCATCTGGCCTCATTAATGTAAGATTTGTTAATCCTTGATAGGTTAAGCCGTCAGTGGAACCATTCACGAAGAAAACTGTTTGAGAATTTGGCCCTTTGAGATATGCATGGCCACCTACTTCCACTAGAACTCCTTTTCTGTTTTCAAGAAGATATGAAAATTTCCCTAAATCAGTAAAAGTGTATGACTCGTTGTAGCTTCCAGCAGTATTACTAAAAATGAAACTTATATTTTTGCCTGCTTCGTAGTCAAATCGTCCGAAACTTGGATCAGTTCTTACTGCCTTTGTTGAACCAGTGCCTTCACCGAATAAATCAAAGATAGTTTCATCTATATCTAACATGTAAGTTGTTACACTGTTTATAGTATTAGATGTCTGGAAATTATTGTATGTGGGATATAACCATGCAAATACTACTGCTATTGCAGAGATAAATAGAAAGATCATCATCACTGCAGCAAGAACTTGAGAAACTGCTGTTTTGTTTTTGAATAGTTTCCTAAACAATTTTCTTTGTAGTTTCAAGATCTTATACCCCAATTGTATTTACTGCAAATCATCCTTCAAACGATGAGTTAATACTTATTGATTGCCTTTCAGTTTATTATTTCTTTGGTTTGTGAATATTTGGTATCAGCTCTTCTTTCCCAGAATCATTGCATGGTCTTTTTCTAAGGGATGCAAATCAATTGCTTCTAAAATATCGAATCCCTCATCTTCTAGGATTGCCATTTGCTGTTTATATACAACTGACGGATTCTTTGTGGGGCTTATACTTCTTGCTTTTATTGCAAGCATAATATAGCCATTAGGTTTTAGAAACACATTTGCATTATCTGCTATGATTTTCGCTTGATCAGGTTGGGCTATATCACAATAAACTACATCGACTTTTTCTATGATGTAATCATAATTTCTTGGATACCTTGCATCATCTAAAATTGGCATCATATTTTCTCTTTTTTCGCAGAGGAAAACCAAATCACGTATGGATCTTGGTGAAAACTCTATACAATATTGCAAACCTTCTAACCCAATAATATCAGAGACATGTGATGGTGTTGTACCTGAAGCAGCTCCTAGATAGAGCACTTTGCTTCCGGATTGTATTGGAACGTATTTTAATCCTTTAACGATCGCTGCTGCAAATTTTGATCTTGTTGGATCCCATAAGCGGTATTCTTCGCTTTTAAATGGAATTAAATCTTCATCATACACCTTAAATCCAGGATTTAGATTTTTTGTTGCAATTTTCTTACTACCATCTGGAAAGAAGATGTTGTAGATACCTTTGAATGATTTGTAACTTTTAATTTCCATTTTATATCATCTCTTTTTTCTCTTAGGAGGTCCTCTTCTCTGAGGTGGTCTTGATTTCCTGAATTCACGTCTTTGTGGTCTTTCTGGTGGATCAGGATATTTTTTGAGAACTTCTGCGATTTTATCAGTTACTTCTTTTGCTAATAATTCTGATTTATCTTCAGCTTTGAAGAAATCCATTCGAGCAGCTATAGACAAACGACCAGAAATTACTCGAGCAATTTTACCTCTTTGCCACCATTTCGATTGATTCAATCTCGAATCTTGGAAAATAACACCATGTTTTGGTGGGGGTGCTCCTGTTTTAATTGTTCTATATAATGCCTTTTCAGCCCCTAATATCTGGATTTTACTTGAGGCACTTATTGCTAATTGCCTTAAACTTCCAGCTAATGAAATGAGTCTTGCTCCAAGTAAAGGATTCACAACCCCGCAAATGTTTGGAGCTATTGCAGTCATTGCTTCCTCCATCCATTTTTCAAGAGCTTGTCGTCGTTTAAATAATTCAACGATAACTGTAGCTTGATCTTGTATTATTAGAATATCTTGATCGAGAAGGGGTGACCCCATAGAGTTTTTGCGAGAAGCAAGTAGTTCTTCTGCTTTTTTCTCTGGCAAACTAATTTCATCCACTAGTAATTTCTTATCAATATTAGATTTGTTTCCTGTTTTACTTACTACTTTAGCAAAGGTGTTATGATTCTCTATTGCATCCACTAACTCTGGAAAATGCATGCCATAAAATTCTCTGAGACGACTTGAAAATAGATTAATGGTTTTATCTAAATCATCTATTGTTTCTATCGCATGAACAATAAGACCATCCCTTTTTTGTGCAGAGTGCCTAACTCTCTCTCTAGTTAACTGAATCATAGCTTGTCGTAAAAATCTTATATAATCCTTTCTTGCCTTAAACAAACCCAAATTTTGGACATTTTCGATAAAATTCTTATGGAAAACATCAATGACAGGATCATCATAATCAATAGCAACGTTGAATTTCTTGGCAGATAAAATTCGATTTAGTTTTAGATTATTGACTACAATCTGATTTTTCTTTTGATCTTTTAACATATCCTCTAATTCTTTTGGTAATTCGCCCATATCGAGTTTTGCTAATTTTTCAGAAACAATATGCGGTTTCAACTCAAAATTCCTTGTGTCAATAATATTCCCTTCATCATCTAGAGCAAAGGGTCCAACAAGTGTTACTGTTAGATGAATTTTCATTGTCTTAACTCCGAATCTACAATTAGACTTTGTTTTCCTTATAAAATGTAAATATTCCGATTGAAAGATAATAAATTTGTTCTTTTCGAGTTATTTATCAATTTTTTCAATTCTTTGATAGGCTTTCAACGAACGCTGGAAGAGTTTCTTCACACTTACCTTGTATGAAAACATCAGCAATTCGGGTATGATCAGTTTTTTCTTTATTGAAAACCAAAACCTTCACACCATTTTCCTTTGAAACAAAAGGTAATGTAGCAGCAGGAACTACCTCAGCACTTGTTCCTACAACAATTGCCAAGTCAACTCTTTTGGCTATGTCAAATGATTTCGCAATTAAATCCGAAGGCAATTGTTCATTAAACAAAACAACATCAGGTCGATACATGCTCCCACACTGACACTTTGGAGGTATATCTTTAGGAGGTTCTGTAAATACTTGTTTCTTATTGCATTGAGTACAACGAACCCTAGTTAGGTTACCATGTATTTCAAGAACATTTTTTGATCCAGCTTTTTGATGTAAGCCATCCGCATTTTGTGTTATAACATATTGACAAAAGTTCTTCGCTTCTAATTCAGCAATAGCATTATGCGCAGGATTTGGTTCTGAATCCA
Organism: Candidatus Heimdallarchaeota archaeon; assembly: GCA_030629105.1. Classification (GTDB taxonomy): domain Archaea; phylum Asgardarchaeota; class Heimdallarchaeia; order JABLTI01; family JABLTI01; genus JABLTI01. Next base: position 4,071 of record DAOVPS010000137.1, on the reverse strand, counting down.
AAATAAGCTGTATTCCTTCCGCATAAAATGTCCAAATTTTTACAGGATTCTTGAGCCACGCATTTAAAGTAGCAACCTCTTCGAAGTTATACTTCTCCCAGAGTCCATCTTCACCGCGAAAAGTTGGTATATTTGAAGCCCGGGATGTTCCCGCGCCAGTTAGGACATAAGCATGTAACCTATCTTTTTTCTTAAGACTGTTAGCTAATTCTACTGCTAAAGAAATTTCATCTTTCATTTTTCTCATAGTAATTATATCAAATCATCTCTAAAATGATTTTTGGGGAAAAAAGGAGTAAATCCCTGAAAAGGGATTCTGTTTTACTTTTCAATCTTATCCTTTGAATTTGAAGTAAATTGCTCCATGAGGACACGCATCTAAACAAGATCCACAATTGTTACAATTAGCATCTCTAACTCGCTCATACGAGTAATCCAATATTGGGACTTGCATAGCAGATTTTTCACACATTTCCTCACAGCTTCCGCAATGAGTGCATCGTGCTGGATTTCTTGCAATTCCAATTAGGCTATATTTTGCTGGGAAACCCATTGCATAACCAATTGGACAAACGTATCGACAGTAAAATCTTGGAATAAAAACACTTAATCCGATTACTGCGACTAATAGGACAATTCTGAAATAAAACATGAAATTCCAGTGTCCTGCTTCAAAAAGTGGGTCTCCACCAGGGTATTGTTGCCAGAAGATCATATAGAAGAACATTACAAATAATGTTGCAGCTGGATTAAATGGAGTCCAAGGTTGATTAGCAAAAGCATTAAAGCTATCCACAACACTTTGACCGATTATTTCTTTGTATCCAACAAAACCTGCAACAAGAATTACAGCCCAAAAGATAACTGCACGAATGTCTCTTAATCCTTTATTCAAAGGTTTCGAGATTTTTAGTTTCTTAACGGGCACTAATCGCATCAAATCTTGGAAGAAACCAAAGGGACAAATCCATCCACACAAAGTTCTTCCGAATATCGCACCTATAATCAAGCACACACCGAATATAACAAATGGAAAGATACCTGCTGCAATCCCATCTTGGAATGCGTCAAATGCGCCGATTATTGTTGTAAAAGGTGCACCACTTGGTTGATTAATTGGTAATGGAATATATGTCCAACCAAGACCTATTAGGCCACCATTTATAACCAAAAATGAAGTAATTTGTACTAACCATCTTAGTAGACGTACCTTTCGGGAGTTCATACCTTCAAGTATTCGTAACCCGAATGTTTTTGCTTTTGAGTCTTTGGAACTTGTTCCCATTTTGCATTCACCGTTCGTTAGTTGTTTACTAAGTTATTGGGTCTGGTATCGGTATCCCAGTTACGTACTGCCAAATGAAATCTCTAAATGCATCAATTTTTGTTGGGTCCATATTGAAAAATTCTGCAAAATTAGGATAATTTTCAATATTTAATATGAGCGTAATTCCTACGACTAGGGATATCGCTCCTATGGCAAGTATTAGGATCATCCATGACCTTGGTTTCAAGTTTTACACCCGATTAATTTGTCTTGAATTTCTTCAGAACTACTGCTTGTAGAAAATTTGTCTTTAAAATATTTTTCCGTTTGTTTGTGGATACTATTTAACTAAAAACAAGGAAAAAACTTTCTTAATAAAACTATTTATTCATCTCTTCTTCATTTTTCATCTTCACAAGATAATGTGCTTGTCTATGATCTGCAGCATAAATCACTTGAACTGGATCTATTTTGAATCGTTTCTCGCATCTGCTACAAAAACGAGTTTTTTGTCTACTTCTTGCATAAGTCCATTTTCCACATTTGGGGCATCGTAGAACAATGAATCGTTTATTAAACATCAAGTAACCTCACAAAGACTCAGCTGTTGAAATACTAAGAAACCAACTTATTTCTTATCACCCATAACTGTAACAAGGATTTTTCGTTCACGACCTCTAGTATCTAATTCTAGAAAAACAACTTGTTGCCAAGTTCCGAGAACGGGAGCTCCACCAATGATTGGAATTGTTAACTCTGGAGACAATAAACTTGCTCGTAAATGACTGTGAGCATTATCATCTTGATAATCATGCTGATAACCAATGCCTTTAGGTACAAGTTTTTTCAGCAGGTTAATAGTATCCTGAACTAATCTAGGCTCATATTCTAAGGTTGTAATTGCCCCTGTTGCTCCAGGCACAAAAACATTTACCAAGCCTTTAATTATCCCAGAATCTTTGATAGCATTTCGGACATTTAACGTGATATCAAAAATTTGGATTTCGCCTTCGGTATCTAAGTCAATTTCTGTTGAGTACACTACCATTTGTTCAGTCCCTCAGTATTGATTAACAAAATAGTACCTATTCTTATTATTGTTTTTGGAAAGAAAGGAAAAAGAAGAATTATCCTCGTCTTTTGCTATCCCATAACTCTTTCCTTAAAAGATCCCTAATCGCTACTCGAATTGCCTCAGACCTGCTAGGATAGACACCTAATCTCACTAAATCATCTAACCCTTCAAGAAATGTCTCTGGAATTTTGACTGAAATTAGATTCATTGTTACAGATTACACCTTTTTTGTTTAATGATGGAAATTTACATACCAATAGGTAATACGAATCTTTGTTAAACCAGTACTCAAACGCTTCGGGGATGAAGATGATACCCAGAAATATAATTAGAAAACAGAGATTTATGTAAAATTGTTAATTTTTTTTATAGGATGATAAAAAATATTAAGAACAGTAAAAAGTTAATTCTCAGAGAACACTAAGTCGCTGTGGCCAAGCTAGGTAAAAGGCGTCAGTCTCGTAAACTGAAGCATCGGGGGTTCAATAAGTAGAAGTCGTGACTTCTACTCGAACACATCCCTCCAGCGGCTCTATTTTCTGATATAATGATTATTTCTTCTTCAGATAATCTCTTACCATTAATGCTACTGCTGCACCTTCACCTGCTGCAGCTGCCGCTTGTTTTGTAGAACCTGATCGGCAATCACCTGCTGCAAATAGTCCTGGAGTGCTTGTCATCATGTTGTTTTTTGTTTCTATGAATCCACCCTCATCACAATCGACAAAATCCTTTACAAATAATGCATTTGGCATTATTCCAATGAAGACAAAAACCCCATCTGGATGTAGTGTGATATCTTTTTTAGTTTCTTTATCATAGAATTTTACTCCCTTTAGTGTTTTCTTTGGACCTACTATGAATTCTTTAACAACTTTGTTTTTGACTAATTCTACATTTGGTATTTCAGATATTTTCTGTTTTAGAACTGCTGATGCTTTCCATTCATCAGATCTTCCCACAATTGTAACTTTGGATGCAAATGGAGCTAAAAATACTGATTCCTCGAAGGCAGAATTTCCTCCACCTATAACCATGACTTCTTTTCCTTTGTAAAATGGACCATCACAGGTACTACAGAAGTGGATTTTGTATCCCAGTAGTTTTCTCTCTCCTGGGACTTCTAACATTTTATATTCACTACCTGTGGCAATAACCATTGCTTTAGCATCAAATTCATCACCGGTTGTTGATTTAGCTACTAAGCAATGACCCATGTCACTTATACTTGCAATTTCTGTAGCTTTAATGAATTCCACGCCGAATTTTTCTACCTGCCGTGTTATTCTATCCGCTAATTCATTACCAGATATTCCATCAGGAAATCCTGGAAAGTTATCTAGTCTCTCTGTTACTCCAACCTGACCTCCCAAAGCACTTTTTTCTGCAAGAGCAGTATCATAACCTTCCCGAGAAGTATAGAGTGCACAGGTTAATCCTGCAGGTCCTCCACCAATGATTAATATATCATGATATTTGTGCTTGGGTTTTGTTTTCAAATTTAATTTTTGCGCTAATTCAGCATTTGTTGGAACCACAAGAAAAGAACCATCATCAAATTCAATGGTTGGCACACGTCGTTTTCCGTCATTAATTTTCTCAACAATTAACGCTGCTTCCTCATTCTCATCTATGTCTATCCATTTATACGGAATTCTGTGTCCACCAAGAAATGTTTTTGATCGTTTACAATCAGAGCACCACGAGGTTCCATAAAAATTCGTAATCT
>DAOVPS010000103.1:0-11377 GCA_030629105.1 Candidatus Heimdallarchaeota archaeon | reverse complement strand
TTCAATTAAAGCAGATAAATCCATATCTTGACCAAACAAATGAGTAATAACTACTACATCACATTTTTTAATTTCAGGAAGTTTTCTTATTCCATTTACTTGCTCATTTAATTCAATAATGTGTATATTTTCAGGTTTTACATATTTCTCTATAATGTTTCTGAATGATGTGTGATGAATTGGTGTTGTAGCTATAACTAACTCCTTTTTGCTGAAATATTCCATGCACATATCAAATAATGCTCTACATGAATAACCAATTATCTTTGTGTATTTTTCATAATTAATCGAAAGATCATATTCTTTGTTTGAAAGCAGATTAGCAAAATGTCTTACAAAATCTCGAGGAGTTAAAGGTAAATAATCCGGTGGGGTTTTTATTACATACTTCATCTTGCATCATTTTTCCTTATCTAATACTTTAATAAAATCAGAGAGCGCGTCAGCTAAAGGTTGCGTATGAGCTGCAATATTATCTCCGAGATCAATATAAGATGAATTTGGCATTAATTCATGAGTTCGGATACACTCATCGGTTGCGTGCACCTTATCAGTAGAAGCTCCAATGAGTAATGTTTTAGTTTCAACTTTTGGAGGTAAATGCCAACATTTGTATCTATAAATTTGCCTCAAAACTCTCCTTATTTTTCTTAAATGAGCTTCTTCACCTGCACGAACATATTTTGCATATTGTTTGGGATGCTCTTCTTTATCAACGTGAAATCTCCCTAGAAACCATCTGAAAAGTGGCATGAATAGTATTTTCAAAAAATGAGGAACAATAGTTATTAGAAATGGGGAAATAAATTTGATGTGGTATTCCATGGTAGGTCCGACCGCTACCATACCATTAGGTTTTAGCCACTTCTCGCTTAGAGCTTCATATAGTATTGTACCTCCTGTGGAACTACAAATTGCTATGTAATCTTGTTTATCGAGCTCTAATTGCACGATAACCTCTTTTATATCATGAGCCATTTTACGTAAAGTAGAGCTCCGTTCTACCTTTCTATTTGGTGCTATACTGCTTGATTTTTCCCGAGATTCGAAATATAAAACACGGAAATCCTTGGAAAGAATCTCCACTAATATCTCCCAGCTCAAAAAAACAGTAACAAAACCAGGAACCAGAAAAATGGTATATTTGTTTGGTTTTTCTGCTAGATCGAAATCAAGAATCCTTACTTTCATACCATCAGACATTTCACAATAGATTTCTTTCGCTTTCTTTTCAATCTCTGCTCTCAAATCTTCTTTCTTTCTAGCCATTTCTCTAACCACCAGTAATTATTCACTTATCAAATTCACCACTATCTAATATTATTATAAATTTCTCAAGTTCCTCAATTAATGGTTCAGAATGCGTTGCTTTATTACTACCTAGATCGACATAAATTGAATTTGGCATTAATTCGAGAGTCCGAAGGCATTCTTGTGCTCCATCTGTCATTGTAAAGTATTTTGGTATTCCTTTTTTCTCTAATTCAGTTCTGTAGTCTTTCTTTTCTTCTTTACGAGCCAATGACAAAAACTCCTGATTATAATGCAACATAATGAAACTTTTTAGATTTGATAAAAATAATCAGTTATAAACTTTATACTCGTCTTTAGTAATTAATCTAAATTGGGATTTCTGATTCTACTTTTAATCCATGTTCCCCAATAATTATAGTGAGATTCTCTTTTTCCTCATCTGATAGATTTCTAAGTGGTGGTCTAACAAAGGAATCCCTTCCGGAAATTTTTGAAAAGATGAATTTTTGTGCTGAACGTGACGGAAATCTCTTCATTAATGATCTAATACCAATAACAGATTCTTGTTCAATCCAAGATTGTTCTGTGTTGCCTTTCTTATACGTCTCATATATTTTTAATAGATATTCGGGTAAAATATTTGCAATTGCACTTACTGCTCCATCACACCCAGCATTAAGTCCATTATAGACCATTCTGTCACTGCCAACTAAAACCGAGAGATTTTCAAAAGCACCTGCATATGCAAGAATACTATCTGTTACTCCACTCAGGTCTTCTATTCCAACAATATTTTTGTATTTCATCGTTAAATTTTCTACTAAATTCAAACTTAATTCAATAAGTGAATAAATTGGGACATTGCACAAGAATATTGGAAATTTCTTGACCTCATCTAAAATATTGCCAAAATAATCATACAATCCCTCTTGTGAAGGCCTTCTAAAGAAGAAAGGTGTTGTTAGAATAGCTGCTGTCGCCCCATGCTCCTCAGAATATTTAACTAATTCAAGAGCTTCTTTGTAGCTATTAGAATAAGCTCCAGCAATAACTGGAACACGATTTTTTGCTGCATTTATTGATGTTTTTATTACTTTTTTTCTTTCAGTCAGAGAGAGACTTGAAAATTCTCCATTAACCCCACAAACAACTAAGCCATGTACACCTTTTTCTATAACAAAGTCTATTTGTGCTTTTATTGTTTCATAATCGACTTCGAGTTTCTCATTAAACGGGGTCAATGTGGAGACGTAAATCCCCTCAAACTTTTTTATAATACCCACCACCAAATAATTCGACCTTTCACAAGGTTTCACATCTATTCTTTTGTAACTATCAGTATAAGAACAAAGGGTATTATATTTTTTTAGGATAAATGTGGAAAAAAGAAGAAAAAAGTAATTCTTTTTAGAAATTACTTTAGTTGATTCATATTTTCAATTATTTTAACAACAACATCCCAGATTAGTTCCACACTGTCAATTTCAACATATTCATCAGGGCTATGGGCATTGTGAATATTCACTCCAATGGATGTAACTTGTAACTCCGGATCAAGTGAAACAAAAAGTCCGCATTCTAAACCACCATGAATCGCTTCGAGTTCTATTGTTTTATCCATTACTTCCTCATAGATTTTTTTAACATGTTTTAGAAATGGTGCCCCAAGATTTGGTTCCCAACCTGGATAAGCTTCATCTTGTAAAACTTTTGCTCCATGATTCTTACCAATCTCTTTAAGCTTCGCTCGAACTTCTTCAAGCTCTTTATTTACAGAACTTCTTGTACTAACATGAACACTAATCTTCTTTTCAGAAGTTTCAACCACTGCTAAATTGCTGGAAGTTTGAACAAGTCCAACAATTTCCTTACTATACATAAGAGGTCCATGATTTATATCGAGTAAAAGATTTAACACAGCTTTCGTAGTTTTAGCGTTGAATGCTTGTGTTTCAGAAACTTCGGAAATATCTATAGTTATTCCTGGTTCAGATATTTTGGCAATATCTAATGTGTTTCTTCTCCACTGTTTCAGATTTTTCAGTATATTTTTTCGTTCTTTTTCTGGAACTAAAATTATACATTCAAAATCTCTAGGAATTGCATTTCGAACAGACCCGGCATTTAAAGAATTTAACAATATACTCTCTTGCTGCTCAAGCAAAGCATCAATTCCTGATTTTATAGCATTTAATCTTGGTAAATCTATGTCTACCCCAGAGTGTCCACCTTTCAGCCCGGAAATAATTAGTTTGATGCTTTTATGATTTGATTTATTCTCTAGAATTGAATTGAAAACAAAATCTGTTCCGCCCCCACCAGCGCTACTTATGGTTATTTTACCTACTTCTTCACTATCAATATTTAACAAGTATTTTCCACTAAAGAAACCAGCTTCTAGAGCAAAGGCGCCTGTTAATCCTGTTTCTTCATCGACTGTTAATAGAATCTCTAAAGGACCATGTTTTAAATCAGGAGTTATTAAGGCTGATAATCCAATAGCCATACCAATACCATTGTCAGCTCCAAGGGATGTTCCATCTGCTCTTACATTATCCCCATCGACAATAGCATTTATTGGATCCTTTTCAAAATCTATTACTACATTTGGTTGTTTTTGACAAACCATATCTAAGTGTGCCTGTAAAATTAATGTGGGAAACTTCTTACAACCAGGTGCTGCATCTTTTGACAAAAGTAGATTGCCGGTTTTATCCTCTTTTATTTTTATGTTATTCTCAGAAGCCCAATCTTTTACCCATTTACGAATCTTTGTTTCCTTTTTTGATGGTCTGGGTACTTTTGTGATTTCCTTAAAAATTTGCCAAACAAGATTTGGTTCAAGTTGCTCTAGAGTTCTATCGGACATTTAAATTCCTCATTATACAATTAACTAATCTATCTTTGTAAGAAAAAACTTTTTCTCTTAACATTTTAATTCTATCTGACATTTGTTATCGTTCATAGTAAATGTAAAGTTATTCAATACAAATTTTTCCTAAATGATCTTGAATAATGGTTTGAAAGCAAGAATTAAAAAACTGCAATAAAAATCAACAGTCAGCATTTAATTGGATGTGAATTATATTGGTAGAAATCAAAGAAATACCTTTTGATGACGCAGAGGATTCAACAATAAATAATGATGATAGTCTTCACGAGTCCACACCAGAAGAGCTGGAAAAACGCTCAAAAGATGTTTCAAGCTCTCTTTATAGGCGATTAGGAATAATTATTTTGATATTAAGTCTCTCAGTTTTATCATTGGCAATTTTATCGTTTTTTGTGAATTCAAATCAACCTGATGAAACCTTGTTACTCATACAACAAATAGTAGGATTTGTTCTTTTTGGGGTTGGTTCAGCAATTGGTTCACTTCTATTAATTAACGCTCGCAGAATGAAGAAAAAAGAGGATTACATCTTAGAATTAGTTACTGATGAAGTGATAGAGAATGAATAGCCTTTCTCTATCGTAATTGATTAGTAGTGAAAAAATCGTTTATTGAAAGCTTCTACAAACTGAATTCTTAGCAAATCCTTCATTCACTAATTGCTTGCAAAGATCTCTAATATTAGATTTACATTTAGAAATATCTGCTACGACAATCCATTCTGAAATTTCCCCACTTTGTATTTGCCTTGATTCACTAGCAACAAGATTGATGTTATTCTCACTTAGAAATGTTGCACATTTTGCTAAAGCTCCTGGAACATCTGCGAGACTAATTTTGAATTCTACTAAATCCGCTTCTGAAGTCATAAAAGGTATTATTCTTATTTCTCTTCTTTCAATATCAACTTTAAGCATAACATGCATACCTTCAACTATTCCGATATTGTCTCTAATAGTTTGAGGAATTACAACTTCGCCTTTCTCATTAATACGTACAATTTCAGTTAGTTTCATTATCTCATCCTCCATTCAAGATACAAATTTAATTCCTATCAAGATATCTTTTCTGCATATTACATTGTTTAACAATGCTAATTAATTTTTTTAGAAAAAACAGCTGAAGAGGTATTTTTACATAATTATATTTAACATAAAACACAATAATCAACTACTTGATACTAATGCAACCAAGAGACTTATTCGAAAAAATGCTTGCGTTTTATGGTTCACAAAACTGGTGGCCAGGTGAAGGATTTGAAATCGCAATCGGAGCAATTTTGACTCAGAATACTTCTTGGAAGAATGTAGAAAAAGCTCTTGAAAATCTAAGGAATAAAAATTTACTGACTCCAAAAAACATCTTAGAATGTGATGATGAATTATTAATTGAGTTAGTAACGCCAGCTGGATTTTTCAATCAGAAAGCACAATATCTGAAAAATCTTTGTAGATTATGGATCAGTAATTCGAAACCTAATAGAGAAACGCTGCTATCTGTAAAAGGAATTGGTGAGGAAACTGCTGATTCAATACTTCTCTATCTATTAAATGAAGCGGAATTTGTTATAGATGCTTACACAATGAGAATTAGTAATAGATTAGGATTTGGTAATTCAAATAATAGAAAATATTGGAAAAATTTCTATAAGTCTAAATTAGATAAAGATGTGAGTTTATTCAACGAATTTCATGCTTTATTTGTCGAACATGGGAAACGCTTCTGTAAAAAAGCGAATCCACTTTGTTCTATCTGTTTTCTAGTTAAAGACTGTAAATATGGAATTAAGAAAAAGAAAAATTAATCGAGTTTGAATCCTTGTTTTCTTAGTAAACTCAATAGCGTTTCTTCGTGCCTTGATCCTTGAGTTATTTTCCGACTTATATGCTCTGACCATGAATATTTATCCATATCAATTTCGTCTTTTCCTTTTTTCAAAGGTATTTTAGCTCCGAGTTTTATGTAATACCCTTGAGTAATATACCCTTCATCCATTGCTCTCATACACTCTTTTATTTCGTCTTCCGAGAGGTCATTGTATTTATCTTCGTAAGCAGTCAGTTTCAAAGGATATCTTGGTCGAATATCCATTTTATGCTCTGGTTCAGGATAACCTAGGCACATGCTTACTACCGGAAATGTTTTTCTTGGAACCTTGAAAATTTCTGTTATTTTGTCAACTTGAAATGGTGCCCCCCCTAATAAAACAGATCCTAGACCTAAAGCATCAGCTGCTAATATCACATTTTCTACAACGAGTGAAACATCTTGAACTCCCATCCATAAAAGCAAACTATCATCAAAATCATATGTGTATTTTCTTTGTTTGAGAATTTTTTCCATTCTATTGAAATCGATAAAGAAAACCATATACAGTTTGGTTGAGGGGAACATCCTCAGTTTTTTCATTTTCCCTTTATCTCGAGTGTAAACTATACTACAACTCTGATATGCAAAAGGAGCTCTAATACCTGCACTAAGAATTTTTTCTATTATATCATCAGAAATATCTTTATCAAGGAATTTTCTTATTGATCGCCTATCGTGCATTACTTTGAAAAGATTTTGTTCGATTTTTACTTCGTCATTACTCATTGAATAGACACCAATAACAAAAATGTCTATTTAGCATATTATCTTTCCGTCTGAAAACCTTTTGTTTGAATTGTCCTACAAGATAACGAATTTATAGAGGTAAAAACAAAATAAATACTAATTACACAAGGATGGATTATCATGAGTGATGAAGCAATAGTAAAAATTCCCGGAACAACATTTTCATTGAAATTTGGCATCGAAGGAAAAAATTATGCTGTTTACCTTGTGCAGGGTGCACATGCTATTAGCATTAAAAAATTGAATATTTTAAAGGGAACTACACTCAGAGACTTGCCAGAAGAAGCAGAAAATGGATTGCGTTTTCTCTTGGATTCTGAAGAAGTGTATATCTCACCTGTTGTTGTCGATCGAGTTGTAACAGATCTGTTGGAACAAATTCCTAAAGATGGTAAAGTCTTTGTAAAAGAAACAACTCTTAAACCTGATATTGAATCATCTGTTCGTGTTCTAGATTTAATTGAAAAATCGGATCATAGAGCTGGCAAAAAATCGGTAGAGGAGTATACTCCCGGAGAAAAACCGAAATTCGATGCAACTGCATCTGACATAGGAAAGAAGAAATCTTTGAAAACACCAAAACCGATTCCAAAAAGAAGTGCAATAGCTGAGCAAGATTATCAAAAACCAGCAATTAGTGCAAAAGACGATTACTTAGCATTAGAGGAGAAATTAAATTCTCTAACTAATGAAGTTAAATCATTACAAGAGACCATTACGAAAAATAAGAAAGCAATAACCAGCATGAAAAAACAAATTACAACACTGAAAAAGAGCTCTAAAGAGCTCAAAGAATTAACAAAATAATTAGCTGCTGAAGAATAATGGTTTTTTAAAAAGAAATGAATTTGTTATCCGAAAAAATAGAAAAAGGAAAAAGGAAAAAGGAAAAAGGCATAGTAAAAAGCCTTTTTTCTAGAATTTTCTTCGACTATTAAATCTGTCTGAAAGAGGTCGTAAAGCACCTTTAAGTATTTCACTCAGGCTTTTACCGTCAATCATAACTCCATCTGAACTTGCTCTAACAATTTCGCCTTTATCATTAGAAACCTTCACACCATCTTTCTTAGAAACTACAACGTATGAATTCTTCTTTTTGTTACAAACAATAACTTCTCGTTCGTCTTTGCCAACAGCAATTATTGTATGATTATCTTTTATTAAGATGAATTCTTCCGGTTCAAATAAGTAGATGTAAAAATCAAGACGACTGAGATCTTGGGGCCATGAGTAGCGTTTACCATTTACACGCCATTCGGATTTACCATATTTGCTGAACTGGGAGTCGTGTATCTTCTGGAAGTAACGATAAGCTGTTAATTCTACTTTCCTGAAATCTTTATCTGAAAGTGTTTCAGATTTAGTATTAGAAAGATCGATGTCTTCATATTTTATGAAAGCTTCTTTTGCAAGCTTTTCAATTGGTTCACCAATAGCTCCTTTCTGTGTATTAACGATTGTATCTGCTCCAAGGTAAATGTCTCCAGTGATATAATATCCAATTGTTTCATACGATCGGGTCTCAACAACAGGAAATATTCGGGATCGTTTACCAACGGTTACAATGGTATCTTCTAAGTCTGCGATAGCAATTGTTTGAACAACTTTTAATGGTTCATTAACTAGCTCTAATTTCATTTTTTAGGTCTCTCCAGTTTATTTTATGCTAACATCGTATTCCTTGTCGGAATCTTCAGATTTCTTACCTTTCTTCTCTTTTTTCTTGTGCTTCTTTTCATTGAGATATCTCATGAATTGAATTTCAGTAAGTTTCAAAGCTTCACGACCACGAGTTGTTAACAAATAACGACCACGAACAACTTCTTGAGTAACAAATTTGACTTGATCATCTAGAAGTCGATCCATGTGATGTTTGAAAGTTCCGCCACGAAGATTTGTAATATCGCTAAGTTCCTTTTGGTATTTTGGACTCTTTTCAAGTTCTTTGAGAACACGTAATCTATTTGGGTCACCAATTGCAGAGACAATGGTTGCTCCAACCTCATAGAATTCTTCAAGTTTGTCTTCAGGAATTTTTGGACCCACGCTGACATGAACTTCTTTAGCGATTTTATCGCCGATTTCTTTGCCGAGTTTATCCATTTCCTTGCCAACAACTTTCATCTCTTGTCCAATATCGCCTGCACTTTTGATTGCGATGCCCATTGAAGATTTAATGCTATCTCCAACTGAAGCGAGAATTGATCGAGTATATTCCCCAAGTCTTACTTCCAAATCTGAAGTTACATCTTCGATATCCTCATTCATATCCAAATCCCAAGTATAACTGTAAGATGATCTTTTTTGCTCTCGGAGAGCATGTTCTTTCTCTCTAATTTCACGTTCTTTATCACGTAGATCTCTTCTAACATCTTGATATTCGCGTTGTTGATCATGTAATTCTCTTCGTTTATCGTTGTAATCTTCTCTCATTTTGTGAAGTTCTTCATTGAGTTTTTCCTTCTTTTGTCTAATGAGATCTTTTTCCTTAGCAATACGTTTCTTTTGCTCTATAGTGAGTTCTGCTCGACGGACTACAATGGGTTTACCATGTCTGTCTTGTCTGATTATTCTTGCTGCCTTTGCAGGTTTAGCTGGTTTGGCTGGTTTTGCAGGTTTGGCTGGTTTTGCAGGTTTGGCTGGTTTTGCAGGTAAAGGTGGCATTGTGTGTTTTAGTGATTCCCCAGTGAAAGGATCAAATCTGACCTCTTCATCATCAGCATAGAGATATTCTTCATCATCATCTTCAATTTCGTCATCATCAAGTAACTCAAGTTTTTTGCGAAGTTTCGCCATCTCTTTTTCGAGTTCCTTTTTTCTCTTATCTTTATTTTTTGACATTTTTTAAAAACACTCTTTGTTTTCTTAATATATAGCACCCGTTATTAGAGCCATTCTAATTCGAGTTTGCTCAATATCTTTCTTGACTTGTTCTTTGATTTTCTTTTTCTTGTCTGGCATTTTTTTCCTCATTCCAATCAACTGTTACATTATTCTATACTTAAGTTACATAAATATGATATATAAATATTTGTAATTGTCTTACATGAGACTGTAAGAGCATTTTTTACATTCTCTTACCAAAAAAGGTGAAGCAAGAGAGCTAGAACTAGGAAACTGTTCAAGGAAATCTTTAATAGAAATAGTATAACTAGTTGAGTAGAGAAGAGAAAAGTAATTGAAATAAAACTACTCACGCTTCTCGTGTCCTCAAAGAGCACACTCAAGAATGGACTTTGGATAAGCACTTCAAACAGCGGGTAGAGTGCTTATAGAACCACTGAAGTCCCTTGAGAAATCTTCTAAAACCCGAGAGAAGAGAATGGTGCTCGCTTAAGAGGAAACGTTAAGAACCGGAACACTGTAGCACAATTCAGATGAGTCCTAGAATGCCAAACCATGTGTTATCGTGTTAATTAGGTGGTCGAATCCTAAGCCCTTACTCTTTATTCAGGTGCTTAGTTCGACCATCTAACGGTTTACTTTCATGTGTTAAACTACAATTCAATGAGAAGTTAGGATTAAGAGCTACGTTTTTTAGTAGAAAGTCATACATTTCATAGATGCAGATTTGACAATTAATAAATAAGATGACCTCCCTTTTCAGATATAGAAAAATACTGGTGGCGTTAGACCTGGCTGTAAGTGTGAAACCATCTCAAGTAAGACTAATTGCTATAATTTTACTTCTGATTTCAATTACATTTGTGTCTCTAATTCCATTAACAACAAATCAGCCAGAAACAGATCTCTCAACTCTATTAAAAACGAACGAGGACCAAGTAGTAACACATCTAACTGCTACTATCTCAGCTGACGGACCACAAGAGAAAATATCACAAAAACCTGATAGTCTCAATCCCGAAAGCGTTTCCCCAACAATTATTCTTCGAGGACGATCCTTTTTAGTTAAAGGTAGACTCATTGATTTAGATACTTTACTAGGCATACCAAATGAACCCATTTGGATTTACTGGAGCTATTTCACTTGGATTGATTTAGAGACAGACAGAACCAATCTAGATAATAATTTCAAGATAGGTGAAGGAATTACAGATAGCAATGGTAATTTTTCAATAACTTGTGTAGATAATGATCATTCAAAACAAGCAGGATTAGTCACAGTCTATGCTGTTTTCCCAGGGGACCCACTTCTTGGACCCATAGAACTTAATCGTCAATATACAACAGATACCATTGAATGTTATGCCACAGTTCAGATGGGAATGGTAACAAATACCACCATCGTTCGTGAAGGTGATTCATTTTCAGTAGTAGCTGGTTTACTATTTGATAATTCTACAGTTCTGAATCCCCAATTCGTTTCAGATGCCAATGGTCATGATATTACTTTTGATTGGTTAGGGTCACTCTATAATATTACAATAATAGCTGATATTGCAGCAACAATACTAGCAGTTCCAATGGGGACCCCTGTCGGAGTTGATCATCCTCTGGAAGGCTCATTTAATATTAGTACGTTAGGTTTAACGTATACGGTAGGAAATATAATAACTGAAGCTGAACTTGGAACTAGTGCAGCAGATTGGTGTAATGTCACGACAAATATATTCGTATACACTGGAGCAGGTCTTGTTTTTGATATAGACGAAC
>DAOVPS010000225.1:0-3321 GCA_030629105.1 Candidatus Heimdallarchaeota archaeon | reverse complement strand
GAATCAAACCAATCTCTTAATGCATCTACTGCATTTTCATTACCTACAATTTGTCCTAGATTTGTTGGACGATATAATTCAGTCCAGGGTAGATTTTTTTCAGACAAGCTGGTAATTCCTCGTTTGTAAAGTTACTCGCAAATAATCTCTCATTAGTTCTTTTGCATTCTAAGAATAAAAGCTTCACTATTACCATTGAGATTAAAAAGAAAGAAGGATTGAATCAGCATATAGGCAATTATCATATCCTTTGAGCTGTTTCAATTTGTAAACCATCTGCTCCAAGATTTACTGGATAGAGCCTGGTGTCATAAATAGCTTTTCGCATTTTTCTGACTCTGAAAGTTCTTTGAAGTTGATCTGAACGTTCACGTAGATAAAAATCAATAACTCCATCAGCTATATGACTAAACAAAACCTCAGTTTTCTCATTATGCATACCTTTAACCATTAATAAAATATGAACCCCACCGACTTTTCGAATTACATTTGATGAGAAGTTTTCGATTAGTTCTCTTACTTGCTCTACATCATAATCTAGTAGTAGATGTGAAACAGAGTCTATTATCGTAAATGGTTGGGTTGTTTTGGCTACAATATTTACAAATTTTGTTCTTAAAAGATTCAATAATCCTTTATCCCATGAAATAACTGGTGAACTATCATCCCCAGAGTATTTTGCTCCATAAGCATCAATATAAGTCCAAGAACCAAGTGATTTGTAAGTATCGATATTCCACCCGAAAGTCATCATTTCTAATTCGACTTCTGATGGTGGTTTATCTACTGAAACATAAAATACTTTTTTACCTGACTTTGCTTGACTCGGAAGCATTTGTAAAGCAAATATCTCATGACCTGAACCTGGTTCACCTAGTAACAAAATAAGAGAACCATCAGGGATACCTTTCCCGCCTATGGCAACATCGAATCCGGCTATTCCACTTTTTAAATATACTCCTCCCACAGCTGCTTCACTTGCAGGTGATTTAGTTGGTATTCTTTAAAAATCCATTTCTTTTATTCTCCAATTTAGCAATCTTTCTTGTATTTTAACGTAAACCTATTTGAAAACTTTTGTTATTCGGCAATTAGTAGTCTTCTACTGTCTTAGCCCGTTCCATCATATGTTTAATGAGATAAAACGGTCCATATGACACATAAAAAATCGTTAAAGCAAACATAAATGCAGCAGGATAAATTACATATGTAAATGGTGTTGCCACACAAGCGACAATTGTGACTGCGGCTAACCCTAGGAGAAATCTTTCGAGGAAATTCTTTGGTAGTTTTGTTGTTGGATACTTTATTTGAACTATCATCATTGTTCCTGTTAATATCATAAGTATCAAACCAATGATTGGTGTTACAATAGAATCCGATCCAATTTGGTCTTCAATATATAATTTGATTAGTATAAAGCAAGCTGCAGCGCATCCTGCGCCTGGCGAAGGGATCCCTTTGAACCACTTCTTACTTGGAGTTTTCGTGAATCTTACCAACCTGAACAAAGTACAAAACCCGAAGTATACGCCGACTAGAACTGAAAATGCTCCTAGTATTTGGTGTGCAGGACTAATTGTATTTCTTAAGGGAAGACTTAATGCAATCATTACTGCAGGCGCTAAACCAAATGAGACAGTATCTGCAGCAGAGTCTACGAACGTACCAAAAAATCCAGGTTTCTTTTGAGCTAACCTTGCGGGAATTCCATCAGTGAAATCAAAAATTATTGCTAAAAGAACAAGCCTACCTGCCCATAGTACAAACTTATAATTTTCAAGCTCAATGCCTAAGTAGAAATTTCTCGCATTTATGGAAACTAAAACAATAGCAGCAACTCCACTTGCAAAATTTAGAAACGTTATTGTATTTGCAATTATCGCTAGAATAATGCGTAGAAAACGAGGAAGTTGTGGTGGTTTCCATTTTGATTCCTTATCTTCTTTTACTGCTTGCGAAGTTGTATCTTGATCTATGTTGTTTGGTTTATCAGACATAAAGCTTCTCTCAATTGAATTACAAATTTATTTGATTTGTTAGTTTAGAGTTTAAAGAATATTTCCATTTCTAAAAATAATTTTCCTATTGAAACATTACTTATTCATTATTTATCTCTTCAATTATTTTGAGAGCTTCATCCACATGCTTCTTTGGGTTAAATTGTGATACAAATATGTGTCTGATAATCCCTTTCCTATCAATAATATATGTGACTCTACCGGGTATAATTCCAAAAGTTGACTTCACACCATAGCTTTTTCTTACATTGTTATCTACATCACTGAGCAGTATAAATGGGAGTTTATATTTAGATGAGAAGTTTGTATGTGAATCTATTGAATCACCACTGATTCCAATTACCTCTGCTTCTGCTTTCTTGAACAATTCATATCTGTCTCTAAAAGTGCATGCTTCTGTTGTACAACCAGCTGTTTCATCTTTTGGATAAAAATAAACAACAAGTATTTTTTTTCCAAGATAATCCTTCATGTGGATTACTTTTCCATTGATATCTGGTAATGAAAAGAGTGGAGCTTTATCCCCAATACCTACTTTGCCTTTAGATTTTTTATTGTTAATTTAATACAACTCCACGATTAGAGAATTAATCCACGAATGAGATTTCAAATTCACAGAACTTATCACCTAAACCATGGCACTTTGTTTCTGTGACAATGCAATCTTTACTTGTTAAAATCTGAATTCGTCCTGCAATATATCCCGCCATGAAATCGCAGAAGGTTGTTTCTGAATGTTTTGCACCAGAAGACATTGCACATTCAAAAATACGTATTTTTAACTCACCATCTTCTTCGATTATCTTAACATCAGATCGCTCTTTTGCAGCCTGAATCATACCGAAATGAAAGAACTTATTCAAAACATGTAATGATTGATCTAGAGTTAGAGGCCAAGAATAATTTTCATCTTCTAAGTAACGCTGTAAAATATCTCTTCCAGGACCAAATATTCCTAATTGTCTGCCTGCTGCGTAAAGTAGTGCACCGGAGAAGGGATCTGCCATTCTTAGATTCACGATTGCTTGCTGTAGTTTTGTAAAATGAACTTCATTCCCAATATTTCCTCTCTCAAAAACATCTTTAGGACTGATGAATGATTCATGTAATCTTGTTGAAATGTCATGGAGAATTCCTTGGAAGTGCTGACTACGGTCTTCTACTATATACTCATCTTGGTATTCTTCTTGAGTTCTCGTAATCTTATCATCAGAAACCATTATTTCAAATTCACAATACGCGTGACCTGTACCAATGCATTTGCTTTCATGAACAACCGCATGTTTCCCTGTCAATGCTT
>DAOVPS010000109.1:0-11063 GCA_030629105.1 Candidatus Heimdallarchaeota archaeon | reverse complement strand
GTGCCAAGAATATGTCTCTTTACTGCATAGGCTCTTTGAGCATCGTCTCTGATAGTATAATAAATTGTTGTATCATCAGCCCACTCAAGATTCCAACCAATATTTTCCATACCAGGTGTACTAGTTTCTCCGGTTTCAAGATCTTTAATTTGTACGATAAATTTTTCATACCCAGTATTATCAAATGAATAAGCTAACTTCTTTTGATTTGGGCTTATCTTATATCTTTGAAGCCAAAAATAATCAACCTCTTTAGCTAATTCGTTTACATCTAGAATTTTCTCTTCTTCAGCTTCTAAATTCAGATGCTTCCTGAAATAAATCTTGTACTCTTTATCTTTCTCGTTTTTATTAAAATAATAATAATCATTGAGTTTGTAAGGTACACTTTCGTCATCTTCTTTGATTCTATTCTTCATTTCAACAAATAGATTTTCATTAAAAGTGTCTAGGTGTTTGGTTATTTCCCCAGTATATTCATTTTCAGCAATCAAATAATCAATAACTTCTTGGTTCTCTTTATTTCTAAGCCAGAAATAATTATCTTCAAATTTCTGATCAAAAAGCTCAGTAATTTTCACTTCTTTTTTAGCAATAGGAGGAGTAATTTTTTCATTCATGAAGTAACACCTAATGTGGTTCTTTTAAAAGTAATTCAAGTTAAAAAAAAGGTTTCTAAAAGATATACAGGTTCTTCCTACAAATTTCTTTTACTTTCAATAATCTCCTGTCCAAGAGCTCCTAGGAGGTTCTAAAAAATTAACTTTGAAGTTTGCTTCACAACAAACTCCCTAGCATGAATAAAGTAATAACAACTGTCAAAATTGCAGGACAAATTTTGAAAGGTATTATAGGTGTTCTGGCACCGGTTAATAATGTAAGAATACCTAACCCAAACATTGTTGCTGAACTGATCCAATAAACCAGTTGATTTGTTAGACTAGTGACATCACCAAATATTGTTATAAAAATCGCTAGAATACCAATAAAACAAAGAGCGATTCCTTCAGCAATCCATTCAAGCGTAATAATTTTCTTATTATCTTCTGATATGTCTCCGAATCCTTTTACTACGTTTTTCGTAGGTATAACGTGAGCAATTCCCCAAAGAATAATGATAACCGATCCAATATAGATAAGAATTTCATTTATCACAATAACTCAAGTTTAAAACAGAATCAACGAATATAAATAATATGTCATATGAAAAAATGAAGAAGTAGAGGAGTTCCGTACTAAACTCCTAATGACTTCTCATTCAATGAATCAGTATTATTGCTGTTATCTTTCGCTAATTTTATTGCAAATACATAACTAACAACGTATAACACAATAATTAATGATTGAATTACAATTATAAAATCAGAAATGAAGGGATTACCATCAATGAAACCTACAGTGTTAAAGACTAACATCATTCCAACAACTGGAACTATAGTTAGAAGTAGAACACCTCTGCGTTCTATTGGTTTTCTATCAGCCCAAATGAGCAAAGCAGTTCACCCCCACATTAAAGCAGTTTCAAAAACAAGAATAGCATATCCAATATCAGTTATTGTCGTATAACCAAAAATATCATTAATAAATGTATCATCTGGTGAAAGCATATAGATTGTGGTCGCTAGTGCAACGAGAAAATCAAGTAGCACTCCAATCCAATAGGTAAATCGAATAATTATTAATTTCAAATTCAAAGGTTTATTTTCACTCATAAAATACCATTCTAGTTATTATCATTTTAATACTCTGGTCAAATATCCTTTTTCGATACAATACTTTTTAATTTCCATAGCATATCCATAGAACGTTAAAATTTGCAGCTGGCAATTCCCATGTTTAATTGGAAACATTTTAGAAAACTAGTCTTTAGCTACAGAATAATTTTAGGATTATTTACTTGGTTGGTACTAATTTTGATGTTTGTGAGAACTGCACGAGGTCAAATAGATGCTTTATCAGGCTTCATTGCGGGACTTAGAAGCTATAGGTATTACACAATGCAAACGAATTTGTTAGCTGCAATATGGTTAACACTTGCGGTCATATTTCATTTTAACTCTGATCGATTGAAGAAAGTCGAAGGTGCTTTAAAGGGTGGGATAACAATCTACATTTTGATTACATTCTTAGGCTTTGCAATTATGCTTAGCCCAACCTACGATCCACCAACACAATTTGATATTTTCACTAATATTGTAATTCATTATTTTGTTCCAATAGCTTTTGTTCTTGATTGGATTTTCACAGTAAAGAAGGTAAAATACAAGTGGATCAATCTTGCTTTTTGGATTATTTATCCAATTTTGTATATTATTTTATCAGTTCTTCATGGAAAATTCCTTGGTAGTTATCTCTATCCTTTCTTGAATATTGATACATTAGGTTTGGGTGACTACTTTCTTGTATTAGGTGTTTTAGTTGCTGTTTTTCTTGCACTAGGTTCATCACTAATACTGATTAACAAACTAGCGTATAGAAGTGTCGAGATAGCTCAAGAACCAAAAATAGTCCTTGATGAAGAACAAGAAACATCCTAGAGTAAACCTAAAACTAAAATAAGAGAAGTTTTCGCTAAGTCGTAATTGGGAATTTTGAGAGAATTTTCCAGAGGGTGTAAGGTCATGAACCCAAAAAGAAGCACAGATAAGACTAGTCAAGATATCAGAGAAATAATCTTCCTTCAAGATGAAAAAACAGAACTAATTAGAACCTTACGTGAAGAAAGAAAAGACTACGATGCATTAGCGAGTTGTTACAAAACATTCAATGATACTGATAGCTGGCCAGGTGGTTTTGGCGGGAATTTTGAATTCACTGGTGAGTATTTAGAAAAGAGATTCAAAGGTTTAGATCATTCAAGTCGTTTTATAATTAATGCTCCAGAAGATGAGAATAAAATAGTGGGTGTAAGTATCTGTAGTAGATCTTGGAATCTATCTGATGCTTGGTATGTTGGGTTAATAGGGGTTGATCCTGCGTATCAAGGACAAAAATTCGGAAAAGCTCTTCTCTTAGAGTCTACTAGACACGCACTAAAACATAGAGCCCCATTAATTTCTCTTCATACTTGGGGTGGAAATCTTAAGGCGATGCCCCTCTACAAGAAACAAGGTTACAAATGGCGACCTAATACTTCTTGTTATCTTGAGAATTATCTTCCTCAAATACTGGTTTATCCACTTTTCCAGGAGATATTTGAGAAGTATTCTTGGTATGATTCCTTTAAGCCTGTAATTAATCAAATTCCGGATGAAGAATTCGAAGAGAAAATGGCAATCTACAAATACGACTTTGTAATGAATGAGGAAAATTCTCTGGAAGTTTGGATAGATAGAAGCATTGGCTGCATTAGTGGGTTCCATAAGAAAACTGAGAGTGATGATTTATTTGTAAAAGCAACTGTGCCAAATACTGAAGCATTCATTGGCTTTGAGGAATTTCCAATAACATTGACAATCAGAAATAATAGCTCCACTACTAAAAAATTTCAAATTAATACCCAACACTCTGATAAATTCAAATTAAAAGGCGAGAAAATACAAGAAATAACTGTTGAGCCAGAAGCTGAGAAGATTATCCAGTATTCAGCTAGTTTCAAACATGATACAAACGAATTCGATATGAAAGTGCATATACAAAACTATAGCGAACATCAAATTATTTTTGATATAAAAAGCGATGGAATTAGTTTTCCAATTAAGATAGGAAAAGCACCATTACATGCAATTAAGATTTTGACAGCTCCAGCTAATTATAACACAATCCCAAATCATCAATTTACATTACCTCTTGAAATTATAAATTGCTTTGGCGAAGAAAAAGTGGTTAAAATTGAAATAACAGATACAGATTTCATTACTTTTAAGAAAAAACAACACGAAGTGAAAATTTCAAAATACGATACTATACTTGAGATTGTAGCAGAAACAGGAAGCACAGAAACACTTGTTGATTTTGTTAAGGTTAGAGCCACAACAAAGGATAATGAATTATTACAAGAGAGACTCTTACCTGTTGTCATCTTCAATGAAAACAAAACTGTAGTTTATGAATTTGAACAACAAGTCTACATAGAAAATAAACATTACTTGGTTAGATTCAATAGAAAACCACAACCTTGGTCAAATGAAATCTATATCACAGACAAACTTAGAAGATTATGTATAAATGGTAATGCTATAATTCTAGGCTATCCTTTTGATGATGATGGTAGTGAATTCTTTAATCTACAATTAACTCACGAAATTAAGAAAGAATCCAATGGTGTTTGGATATTTAGTACTGGTCTATCAGAGGATAAAAAAGGAATTAAAGTAACAAGAAAAGCCTTTATCCCAACAAGCAATGAGCCGATTGGTTTCAAGTACTTGGTTGAAAATCTCACTGATAAACCAATTAGTGACCTAGGTATACAATTAGGATCCTATTGGTGGCCTGGACAAACAGATGTTAAGAATGTAGTTATTCCAACAACAGATGGAATAAAGACTGGAAACATGGATGAAGTTCCAACTATTTTCGAAGACGATCCCTCATACTTTTCTGAGGGTTGGAGAGCAACTGAGTACGTAAGTGGAACAATCGGATTTCTCTGTGATTTAAGTAAAATTGATAAAATCCGTCCTAGAAGATTTCCAAGTATCGATTATAAAATAGCTGAATTGAAGGGCAAAACTAGTTATGAAACACCATTTACTTATTACTATTTTACAGATTCCTGGCAAGCAGTTAGGAAAATGTGGCAAGACAAGTTTCATTATTCCCCTGATAATGAATTGCAATTTTATCGTTTCCCAGAAAAAATGAAGAAATTTGGATTCATCAATAAAGTTGAAGGTGAATCTCTAGCTCAAGGAGTAATTATTGATAAAAATCAGAAAACAATAAATGTAGCTTTTGATGCTCCAGGAACTACAACATTAAAAGGAAAAGTTGACATAACTCTCGAAGAAAAGATAACTGAACCGAGTAGTTTCAAAATAAAATCTCATAAAGAAAGATTTTGGCAAGAAGAAATCAAGATAAAAGCACCAAAAAGCTATGTTATAGGTGGAAAAATCACCTTTGATTGTAAAACCAAAAAGTATGATACACCTATAGCTTTTGCATTCTATGATAAGAAAAAGGATGTTACAATAACAAAATCTTCAGTTGAAAATAAAGAGGTTTTAGAAGTCAACAATGGATACTTGAAATTCAAAGGAAGTAAGGATTTCAAGGGCTATGTTTTCTTCTTATCACCGGCAGATGATGATCATAATTACTTGTTAACAAACTTCCCAGAAAGCAAACCATTCTTATGGTTTAATCATTTTTATGGTGGACTCGGACCCATAGTAAAACCAAAACACTTCTGGATTGGTGATGAGGAGTACTTTGACAATATCACCTTTGATTCTTATGAAATAGAAGAAGGAAATTGGAAAGGTATTGGATTCAAATCAAATGTGTTAACATTTCATCCAACAATAAAGGGTATACAAGTTGATAATCGATTCTTAACACTCCCAGATTCTCCTATTGTCTTAGGTCAGCAAGTATTTACAAATCTGTCAGGATCCACGAGAAATCTCTATGCTCATACTACAGCGGATTTGAAAACATCAAATTCAGAAAAAGACCGTTATTTCATCCAGGATAAACAAGGAAACACTATGACTTACCAATTACAGGATCATGAATCTGAAGTTGGTTATGAGAAATTATATGGAAATTTGTGGTCTGCATTTAAGAAAGCAGATAATAAATACTACTTTGGTGTCGCTTGTCCAAGAGGTCAATTTATTAATAGTGTTTATCCGTATTCAGTCAATCTAACTCACATCTCATTGACCAGAAATGCGAGAGAAATCAAAGTGAAACCAAATGAAACAATTACACTCAATACCCTCTTTATTCTTACCACACAATTAGAACAGATTGCACCTTTTGGGAGTAACAATCTTAGTGATTTATTAAAGGATAAATGATAAAAAAGTCTTAAATAGTGAATCCCAACTGGATTCATTTCTTATTTTTCTGACAAAAAAATAATAAATCCAAAGAAGTTTGTTATGTGAATTAAACCAACTTCTTATGTTTAAAATATAACATGAAAACTTGGGGGAAAAATGAGTGAATATTACTAAAGGAATAATAACTTATTTCGTTCTTATTCTGGTTGTCATAAGACAACCCAACCCGTTTGGGATTTGGTTGCATTAATTGGTCCCGGTTATCCTTGGGGGTCGTATCCGAATGGTCATCAGTTTTCTACTCCTTGGATTGGCTATGAGAGCTTTTGGCATATCTTAAGAACCCCCTTTATTTCAGCCTTAGCTGGTTCAATGGAGCCTATTTTCCCATATCTTGCTGTATCCTTCATGGGGAGTATTTTTGGTATTATCATCTCACAACCTAAAGAGAAAATCAAGAAGAATTTTTCAAGAAACACTTTCCTTATTGGTGGAGGAATGTTTCTTGCTGGATTAGTTGGTGTTGTGATTATTCTAATTAATATTCTTTCAGCAACATATCCTCCTGGTGTAGATTCATTTACAGATATTGCCGCTCAATTCTATCAGTACATTTCTTTCCATCGACATTGGGCACCTGATAATGCTACGTATATGATTGGAGGACAAGTGGTACCTATCCCGCCATTTTCCTGGCTTGCTCAATTCTTACTCTTAAACGGTTTTAGTTTAATGGCCTTAATGTTGCTATTTAGATTGTTAGAATTCCGAGGAAGAAGTAAAGTTTTTTCAGATAAAACTAAGTTCATTAGAAGATTTGGTACAGTAGCTTTCTCAAATTACAACAACCAATTTATTTACTTCTTAATGTTCTGCATAACATCATCATTGTTTTATTTCACACCATATGTAAGATTACCTTGGTGGGCAACTTTTGTAACAATCGGTCTGACTTTTCTGGTCTTTCATTTCCTTTTGAAAGGTTGGGAGAAGCTCAAGTATACAGGTTCCTTGGAGTGGTTCATCCGGACAGCATCCTATAATATTGTTCCAGCTCGGAAGGATGCCCATGATGAATCTGTAAAATGGTGGCAAAAAGGACAAATTGATCCCGAAAGAACTTTCTATAATCCAGATTGGATTGACTTAAATCCAACAGATGTTGATAAAACTCGGAAAGAGGATTCTAAATTCTCTCTTAAATTAGCATTAATCGGTCTTTGCTCTATTCTATTCATTGTTCTAAATATAATTTCACTGTTTGTTTCATTGCGAGCAAGAAAACTAGAAGGTAAAAACAAGCACAATACCGCAGGATTAGCTATATCAATTACTGGTATTGTTTTGTTAACTGCTTTCATTATTGTTACTTTAGTAATAAAAACTGGAGCTTTGGGATTATTCTAGCTCCCATTTTTTTTCTATTAAAGAATTTCTATTTTAATTATTACTTGTTTTTTTATATTAGTTAGTTGTAAATTGAATATCGATAAAATCGCATTTTTTCATAGTTTCTAATAAAATCGGATTAAACTTACACAGTTAGTATAGCAGTACCGTTTTGATGGGAATTGTTGTACAATTAATTATGATATACAAACTATATAAAATGAAATTTAAAACTGCAGATGCAGTTCACGAAAATAGCTATAAAGAGTTTGATGAAGTATACAAAAAATACGGTGTAAAGCTCGTTGGTGGTGGCTATAATTCAAAAGACCATAAAGAAATCTACTTTATGTCTGTCTTCAATGATGAAGCTCACTATAAAGAAACAACTGAGAAATTACAAAGTGATCCAACATATATTGAACTCTCCAAGAAGCTAGAAGTAGATCGTGAAGACGTTCAAATTAAGACACTAGAAGGATTTGATATTTAGATATTGAGAACACCTACTAGTTACAGTAGGTCTCCTTCTATTCATTTTATGATTCAACTTCTTGCTGAAATTAGATTGCATCAAATGCCTTGTTGATTTTTTCTTTGAGAATCGATATTTCTTTATCAGTTATAGTTAACGGAGGAAGTAATCTAAGGATTTCTCTCCCTAAACTAGCACCAGCAATAATCCCTTCTTTTAGTAATTCATACTTCAATTTGACTAGTATTTCTTTACTTGAGATATTTTTGTGAGATTTGATTACAAAAGCAAAAAGCATTCCTTGTGTTCTAAATTCTTTAATGAATGGGTGTGATAAAGACTCAAAGATATTTCGAATTTGAGTTATTTTTGATTGACTCTTCTTTATAATTTGCTCTTCAACAAAAACATCTACAACAGTTTTTGCTACGACTGCACCTAAAGGATCTAATTGATGTGATTGAGCGTAATACATTTCCCCCGGAGATAAACCGTCTGCTAATTGATTATTAGTTAAAATCGCGCTTACAGGGTAACCATTGCCCATAGCTTTTCCTATGGCTACAATATCAGGTCTGATATCGAAGTGTTCAAAACCAAATCTCTTACCTGTTCTACCGAATCCACAAGTCACTTCATTTGAGACCACAAGTACACCTGCAGATTGTAGCTCTTTACATAATTTTTCCACGAAAGCCTTACATGGTTTCAGTATACCTCCACTCACCATAATTGGTTCTAGTACAAAACAAGCAAGCTCATCAACGTATTTCTTTGATATATGTTCAATTAACTCATTGTGTTCATCTAGACAAGAACAATTAGGAGTTGAACAGATTGGATAAGGTATTTTTAGTTTAGATGCAACACCAGAATGGTAAGATGATTGTTTTGCTAGACCAAATGCTCCAAGATAAGAATCCTTCAAAGATAAGATCTTTCTTCGTTTGGTTACTTTTTGAGCAAAACTTATTGCATATTCAACTACTTCGCTTCCACTTTGAAGGAAGGTTATCGCATCATAATTCTTCGGAACAAACTTTAGTACTTTCTCTGCTGCTTCTATTGTAACGGGAGTTAGGAACCACATACTTCGATGAATGAGTTTTTCCATTTGATCTTTCATTGCTTGGATTATTTTTGGGTGATTGTGTCCTAAATTAGTGCACCAAGTTCCGGAAACACAATCAAGATACTTCTTTCCATCAACATCCCAAACCCAAGAGCCTTTTGCTTTCTCGAGTAAAATGGGTTCAAAACTGTGAGTTTGGAGAATTTGCTCAAACATTTTTAGTCAATCAACTATTAGTTCTCATCCTTTAAATTTTTTCAGCCGTTAATCTAGATTAACCGATGAATAAATAAAGCGAAAGAAAGCGCTCCGGTTGCGAAGATAATGAATCAATTGAAGTTTATATCAGGAACAAAAGAAGAGATGCCTGCAAGATATCTCGATCAGTTATTTGCCCTCATGCTGGCTAATTACAAAGAAATTCTAAAAAGTGATCCGCCAGAAGTTGAATTTTATAAGAAAAGATGGACTCTTGGGACTTCTTCTGATAAAGAACAGATTTTTGTTTTAGTTCTTAATCAAGAAGATAAAGTAATTGGGTATGGGGACAGTTCTTGGAATATTAAATACGATAATTTAGATAAAGCGTGGTTTTGGGTTCACATCACTAAAGACGAACGAAGAAAAGGTTTTGGGAAACAAACTCTAAAAAAGATTCTTGAGAAATTACCTCCTCAAATTACAGGAATTATTACAGAAGTGTTTACTGAAACAGATGGAGTACCTTTCGTTGAATCATTACAGATGAAGAAGAAATACACGGAAGTTCTTAGTCGCTCGGATCTAACTAAATTTGATCCTGAAGAAGTGAAAAAGGAATCCCGAAAACTTAAGCAGCAAGCATTAGAAAAAGGCTATGAAATAATCTATATTGATAATATGAACCATGTTTTCCATCTAGATTTTATTAAATACGTGGAAATGGCTCAAGAGATTTGGAATGACATGCCATTAGAAGAATTAACTTATGAGGATGAAATTCTAAGTGTGGACAGATATCAAGAGATGATTCAACGTCAAATATTAGCTGGTAATCATATTATGTCCTTTGTAGCAATCCACAAAGAAACAAATGAAA
Source organism: Candidatus Heimdallarchaeota archaeon (assembly GCA_030629105.1). Lineage (GTDB taxonomy): Archaea > Asgardarchaeota > Heimdallarchaeia > JABLTI01 > JABLTI01 > JABLTI01. The sequence goes on along the minus strand of DAOVPS010000109.1, from coordinate 1,095 downwards.
TAGCAGGTGTAACTGTTACTTATATTAATGAACATCAGACAAAAATTGCTCATCAACAAGATACTGGAGTTGTAAGAGCTCATAGAGGTAAAGGACTTGGTTTAGCTCTCAAGTATCAGTTGCTAGAAAAACTACTTTTTGAAACAAAAGCAGTCAAATGGCAAACTGGTAATGCAGGGAGTAATGAACACATGCTTCGCATTAACAATATTCTCAACCATAAACCATTCACAGATGTTCCAGTGTATGAAGGTAGTAGATCAGATTTGTTGAAGAGATTATAACCATTTTTGAATTAAAAACTAATTCTCTAACAAATCGGCAATATAGTTTTTACCAAACATGAATATTGTCAAAACAAGTTCCTCTACTTTCAAACGAAGCAAAACCAATAGAACCATTTGTTATCGATAAACCTGAATATGAAAGTATTTCATTATAGTCATAATAGAAACTGAAGTTCTCATTATCCATTGAAATCCGCCAGTTATGCCAATCTCGATCCCTACTTACTGCAGTACTATTTAGTTTAGTCCAATGAAATCCAATGATGCCATTTCCAGCATCATATCCTTCAACAAAATGAAGATTTACTTTCCCTAATTCAACTGTATCATTTGGAGTTACCCAATTAAACAAATGTGATTCTTCTATAAGGTATTCTTCATCATTAATTGGATGATCATCTGTATACCAGAGTAAATAGAATTTGGGATAATAACCTGTATCATTGTATCTGAAAATAAGACCAATACCATCATTATCTCTGCTTCTAATATCAGCAGAAAAATTAACGTTAGCGAAACTAAACAAGTCATTTTTCAAAACAACATATTGACAATTAGTTACTGTGTTTTTCCAACAATTGTCTCGTTCAATTGGATCGATAGATTTTTCCCAGTCAAGAATGCTAGAATAATCGCCATGAATGGGCTCACCTTGTAGATTACGAAAACGGAAATAATTCCATTGTTCAATGTGAAATTCTGTCTCAAAATCTTCACGATAAATAAATGACGTATCACTAAATTCAATCCCTATTCTAACAGCAAAAGAGACAAGCTTTTCATTAAAGTAAATGTGTATTTTTAAAAT
>DAOVPS010000116.1:0-10401 GCA_030629105.1 Candidatus Heimdallarchaeota archaeon | reverse complement strand
ACGTTTTAAATATATCTATTTATGTGAGTAATTACTAATTTCGTGAGTAATTACGTTTTTTTGAGTCATTTTTGCTCTTTGGCTGTGCTAATAACAGAAACTAGAATATGAACAAATTATTTTAATACAAAGAACTTTATTGAAATAATTTGTAAAGTAGCATTATTAATATCAAATTGATTTGGCGGATAATTTCATGGGAATAAGTTATCGATATGCTAAATATCTCTCAAAGCTTGGAACAAGGATGCTCATTGCTTTATTGGTAATTGATACTGCTTGGACTTTAGTTAGATTCATAATTATTCACACTACTTTTGGTGGCAACCCTCCAGCTACTTTTGAAGCCACAGAAAAAATAGTTACAAATTCCATATACTTAACATTCATTGTGATTTTAGCTGTAGGAATGATATTATTGGGATTTTATTATCTGCGGTTTACTAAGTTTGGGGTCATAGCTGCAACTCTATTGGTTATTCAAGTTGGGATAAAAATAGCATACATTTTCTTCCGAATCACTGAGCTAGCAAGTGGAATTACTCAAGAATTTTTGGATAATCTTATACAGATTTTCGATTTGTCTACCACATTACTAATAATTATTACTTTCATTACTTTTGATGTGTTCCAAAATCAATTGCATAATAGGGCAGGCATTGGTTATGGCAGAGGTCCACTCCCCTATCTCTTCGGTTTTTTTGCCTTGGTTTATCCACTCAGCAATATCTTAAATCTTGCAAATATTAACTACACAGAAAGTGTTGCATTGATCTTTATGCACTTGTTTTCTTATATTGCGGTTATTCTGCAAATAATAGTCTATTTTGATATGCTAAGACGATTTGATAATTTGCAACCTTTACCTGACGAAGATGAAGACAGTATTATTGAAATAAAAACTTTGAAACAAATAAGAGCTGAAGAAAAAGAATCCCTTAATTAACTGATAACTGCTTTGGAAAAAGAATGAGAAGAGATTATCTTCTCTTGGGTTTTGATCTTTTACTTTCTAGTCTTTTAAGCTTCTTGAGGTATTTATTTAATGATTTAAGTGGTACTATTGGTATTCCATCCACTTTTTTCCATCGTTCGTTTAACGCAGTGACTATCAGAAGTTTAGCATTTGTGGTTTTTAGTAGTAATCTTCTTTCTCTTAGCTTCTTTGCAGCAATTGCGAAAATCTCATATCTTTTGATGAGGCTTTCCCGGTCAAAGTACCATCCTCTCCAGAGAGCCAAATCTTTTACTTCAACTATTATATCTGTTTTATTTCTGCGAATGATTAAATCAATCTCAGTCACAGTATCGCCTTCACTCAAAATTTCGATATTTTGATCTACAACTATCCAGCCAGCTAATTCAGATATCTCTGAAACAATTAGTTCTAGATCATGAGCCTTTTTGCTTCTTGTTGTTTCACCGTATGAATTGCAGAATCTTGAGAACAGGAGTAAAGAAATTATAGGAATTTGAAGATATTCTTCGTCTTTCTTAGTAATTATTCTGCAGAGGAAGTACGGAACATCTTCTTTTCCAAGTTGGAAAGTCATGATTGTTTCGTATAGTAATAATCTCATTTCTTCTGTTGGACCCAAACTTTCTCTTTTTCCCTGTAATTCTTCTATATGCTTTATTTTTATTTCTTTGAAAGGATTCTTCAGATCTTTTAATGCCATTAAAGGTCCAAAGTTTTCAAAAAGAATTGATAAGGCATTAATTTCCTCCTCATTTAGTTGTCTCATAGAGGCATAGAATTCAGTGATCCTACGCAGAAATGCTATTTCGCTATGCCAGGATTTCACCATATCAACTAGTTCAGTAATGGTTCTGTCGGTCATTTTACGACGTTGATCTCTCTTTTCCTTTAATTTCGTACTTGTTCCAGTTTTTTGATCTATTCCTATGCTCTTCAATTTTCTTTCAGTTTCATGATACAATTCGGTTTCAATGAAATGAAATTCATCATGTAATTCATACTCAAGTTTAATCATACCATTAGAGAACATAAAGGCTTGATCTCGAAGTTGAGCCCATTCTATTGCAAGCTCTGTAAGGTGTTTCTTAGCATCATCTGAAAATTCCATTTCACCAGCGTCTTCAGCAGATAGAGAATGGACTTGATTAATTAAGAAATTAATAGCTGATAAACTTATGATCTCATTTGTTGTTTTTGATTCTTGACTTTTAGAGGTTGATGATATGGATAAATTGCTGAAATCACTTGCAGAGAGACCATCTTTCGTCATGAGAATTGTAGCCAATCTCATAGCAAGTTTTTCTCTTTCAGGAATAAAAGCATTAAGAACGTGTTTATGATTATAATTCTTCAACACATTTGCTATACACGAATATGTATGATTTCTTTTCTTGACAAGTTTCTGGTAGATATATTCTTCTTTATCAAATTTGCCTGGTCCTTCATCTTCTTCATTAATTTCTTCTTCATTAGCTTTCTGTTCTTTTTCTTCTTGATCGGGGTTTTCACCTAGTTCATTTTGTTGTACAACATTCATAGTTTAACATCCTTCAATTATTTCTCCAAGGAAAATGAGCATACTGTAGTAATTGAAGGAGATATTTGTAATCAGAAGATTACAGTTGTTCCAATCTTTGCTCCAGAAATAATTTTAGCCAAGTTTTCTGGATTGTGACCACTTGCGAATTGTAATGGAATTTTAGAACGTTTGACTATTTGAATAGCTGTGGGATCGAATAGAGGGTAATAACCAGCTTTGATTTGATGTTTTGACATCATTGTTTCTAGCTCAGCAATTGTAATTTTGTCAAGTAATTTCGCTTCCGGATTTTTTCCAGGATCATCTGAATAAACACCTTCAACATCTGTGAGATTAATCAGTTTCTCAGCATTCGTTGTTTCAGCTATCGATGCTGCAACAGCATTTGTGGACTGACCTGGTTTGAATCCTCCACAAACAATAATCTTCTTGGTTTGATTGAAAAATTCCTGAAATTCCTCTAGGTTATTTGGGGGATTAGGATAAGCACTATCGCCTAATGCAGAGATTAGTAATCGAGCATTTAATTTAGCAGATTCTATTCCAATAATATCACTAGTCTCTTCGGAAGCTCCATACTTTCTAGCTATAGTTATATATTTTCTTGCTAGGTTCCCTCCACCAACTATTATCGCACATTTTTTCTCAGTATCATTTATTACATTTCGAATGGTTTTTGCATATTTTGAAATCAGTTTATCATTAATTTGGTTCTCTTCATCAAATAATATTGATCCACCAATTTTTACTACAAACATATTTGTCTTTTTTTCCTTGGAAAGTAATTTCCAATTTAAAATTGTTTTAGTAAAAGATAAGTTTTGTGAGCATGTTGAAAAAGACGTTTGAGAAAAAATTTTATCGAGGATTTTATTATCTAGAATTCATTTTTCTTTCAATTCAGAGATTTTCGCTAAAGCTGCTTTTTCTTTCTCAGCATCTTTTGTTTTCTTATATATTTCAGCTAGTGTTTCCCAAGCTTCTAAATTATCATCATCTTGTATAACACTTCGATAAAGAAATTTAGTTGCGAGTTTGAGTTTCTCATTCTTATAAGCGATTATCCCTAGACCAAATAAAGCCTCAGGATCATATGGATCAATTACAATTGCTTCTTGATAAGATTTTTCAGATTTTTCCAGCTCATTTAATTTCCTTAATGCATGTCCTTTTCCACTAAATGCTATTTCTTTTCTTCCAAGTTTCTCTACTTCTACAAAACATTGCAGTGCTTTTTTTGATTTGTTTATATTCAATAATGCATATCCTTTTGCCAGCCACGCAATTACAAATTTTGTATCATGTTTTAACACTGTATCAAATAGCTCAATTGCTTCGTCATTTTGACCTATCGAGCTTAAGATGGCACCTTTCGCATATAATGAATCAACATCCTCAGGATAAATCTCAATTGCTTTATTAAAACAAGTAATTGCTTCTTCTAAATCATCGAATTCAAAATAAATCATGCCTTTTCCATAGATTACAGTTGTATCATCAGGGTATTTGACTAATATTTTATCATAACACTCTAGTGCTTCTTCCTTCTTCCCTTGATACATTAAGGATTGGGCATCAGTTGTTAACTCCATAAGAAAGTTGCGTTTTTCTCTATCTTCCATACTCAATCTAATCACTCAAACAAACATAAGAATATGCTAATTATCAATTTTATCTTAATACTGACTTGCTACTATATAGGCTCTCGTTATCTTGTATAGTTCACTCAGCTGTTTAGTAATCGGATGATCTTTGTTTAATTCAAACAATCGATTTCGTTTCGAACGTGTTTCCAGTATAATTCGCATCTTTACTAATGAATCAATCAGGTCATGAACTCGAGAATGTGATATGCCTAAAATACGTGCAATTTCTGTTAATTGATACATCCCTGTATTATTTATGATGAAGAACTCAACTATTTTCACTTGAATAGAATCACCTAGAATAGTGGAAAGAACCTGATAATCCATTTTAATAACACCTACATTTCTTACTGGTTCTATTAGGTTACCCGTTTATTAATTATTATTTTGATAATAAAAAAAACTAGATAACTTGAAGAAAACGAATCAAAATTAGATGCAAATCTTAAAAAATAAAATGGATGCCCCGAAGGGCTAATTTTTGGTGAATTACTTATCTTGCGCTGAGAGCAATTCGTTCTATTTCTAGCATTTTACTGATTGCAGAGCTTGAAGTTTTGTTATCAGCGGCATCAATTAATTCACGTGCAAGAATTTCTTCAGCTGTGAGAATATTGTTGAAGGATTTCTTGTAGACGCCTTGGACAATATTTGTTAAAGCAATGTCTACTCTTCTCATTGGAGCAACATCTACAGATTGTAGTTGAGCCATACCACCATAGGTGATTCGAGTGACTTCTTCTCGAGGGGCTGCATTCTGTATAGCATCTATGAGAACTTGGATGGGATTCTTACCTGTTTGTAAGTAAATAATATCAAAAGCAACTCGAACAGCTTTAATCATTCTTTCTTTTCTACCTGTTCCTTTTTTGGTTTTCATCAATTTATTTACTAATCTTTCGACAATAGGCATTTCAGCTTTCTTAAATCTTTGATGAGCGTACCGTCCTCCGGTGTGAGGGGTAACTACAGGTCTTAAGCTGATGTAAGCTTTTATCCCAGGATCAACAACTGTTAGATCTTGATAACTCCAAGTATTGAATAGCTTTATGTTATCAAAAATTGGTATAACCTCAACTTCTTCCTTTTCTTCTTTTGGAGGAGTTTTTGGTTTGGCAGCTTTTGGAGCTGGTTTGGGTTTTACAGCTTCTGGTTTTTTATCTTTAGGAGCTGTTTTTGGTTTTTCAACTTTTGCTGTCTCTTTCTTTGGAGCAGTTTTGGGAGCGACCTCTTTTTTAGGTTCTGCAGGTTTTTTAGCTTTTGTTTCTTTTGCGGGAGCAGCTTTGGTTTCTTTCTTCTCTTTTTTAGGTGTGGTTTTCTTCTTTGGATCAGCTTTCTTCTTTGGGTCTTCTTTCTTCTTTGCTTTAGCATTTGTAGCTTTAGTTGCTTTTGCAGCCTTTTTTGCAGCTTTATCTTCTTTGGCAGCAGTTGTTTTCTTCTTCTTAGAATCTGCTTTTGTTTTCTTTGCGTCCTTTTCTTTTGTTGATTTAGACATATTCATACACCTATCTTACTGGCTTCTCTTTTTTGCCATAAACTAAACTTGAGAGAGCAACACCATTGACTTTAGAAACACGCCACTTGATGCCCGGAAGGTCACCCTTGGCACCACCTTTTGCACCACCAATACCTTCAATGATAACACGATCATGTTCAGCAATGTGGGTTAATCCACCGTCAAGTGGGACAAAAGCTCCTATTTGTTTACCATTTTTAATAAGTTGGACACGTACACACTTACGAAGAGCTGAGTTAGGTTGTTTGGATTCGACACCGTATTTTTCTACAACAATTCCTGATGCTTGAGGAGCTGCTGCAAGTGGGTCGGCTTTCCTATCTAATCCTAACATTTTTCTCTTATAGTAAATATCTTTCCAGCGGAACTTCTTACGTTTCTTTTTTAGTTGTCGTCCCGCGTATTCGCCTCTGGGGGCTTTACTACCTGGCATGTTTTTTTACACCAATAAATATTTTATATACTATTACTTGAGCGTTTCAAGATTATTTAAAAATCTTTGTGAAGACTATGATATAGATTTTTAACATTTTTTCATTGAAAATTCGAATTAATATCTATTCCTTTCTTATTGATAATTATTTGAATACCTTCGGTGGTCTCCCTTTAATTATTCCTTTTAATAACTCAGAAACATATCACTATTTGTATGATAATATAGAGAAATCAGGTGAATTTAACTTGCAAGATGATAATGTAGGTCTCTCAAATAAGAAAGCAAGTGATATTCGCAAATGTGTTATTTGTACCGAAATAATTAATGAACAAGATCTAGTATTCATTTCTGATATTGATAATAATGAATTAGCTGTTCATTTTACTTGTTATGTTGAAATACAAGAAAAAATCTGCTCGGAATGTAGTAACCCCTTCAAAAACCAAGAGAGATTACTGTTTTGCGAAGAACATAATGAGTATTTCCACAAATCAAGAGCATGTATACGAAGTCACCTTGAAAAGCATATGAGATTCAAAGATGCAATATATGATGCTATAAAAAATAGAATAACATATCTTTAAAGCTAAAAGACATCATTGACTAAGATGAGCATCTTTGGTTGATTATTTTTTGATACCAGATTTACCTAAATCAAAGAGTTAAAAAGGGTATTTTGGGTGTAGTAATTACTATTGACGCAAGGACACAAAACCGGAGTCAAATACAACGAAAATTATACTTTCGCTAAAACACAAAAACATTAAACAAAAAGGAGATACTGATTAAACTTGGGTAAACGACACTGTTTTACTTATCAAAGAGATAGAGATGAATTCACAATAGTTGAAAAAACAGATATGGTAGAGCAATATTTTTCATATCTTAATGAAGAACCTGCCAAATTAGAAACCTATGCAAGTCAAAGTGGTTCTGATGCAGTTTTGCTTTATGACACTGATGAAAACAAATGGACATTAATTTATGCTCAAGGATCAGGTATAGTCACACAAAGAACTGCTCGTAGGCGTGCTGATTCTGCCAGTCGGTCTGGAATACAGCTCTCTTCTGGTGAAAGAGTTGGCGCTAATGCTCTTCTAGTTGAAATATCAGATTCCAATATTGGAGATTTGAGTAAAAGCGTTCAAAACAAGTATTTATCTCATACTGACTTACGAGGGATAGAATAATCTATTGTCCCTCATTGTTTGTTTTTTCTTATTCATTTAGAAACTCTTAGTAATCCTTTTTCTGCTTTTTTCAAAAAGCTTTGAATGTGACGTTTTGTTTTTGGTTGTTTTTCTGGAGATGTATCGATTGCAGTTTGATAATATTTTTTAGCTTCTTTCTTTTCAGCTAGTTTTTCGAGTATAACTGCTAAATAATAATTTATAGCATGATTTTTCTTCGCAAGTTTGTGTGCTTTCAGCATTGCGTCTTTTGCATTACTTAATTCTTTGAGCTCTAGATATGTTTTCGCGAGATTATAGAATGCATCAAAATTTTTAGGATCTAAGCGAGTAGCTAATAGTAAATGCTCAGTTGCTTTTTCGTGTTGTCCATTAAGGGCTAAGGAACAACCTAGATAGAATCGTGCCCAAAAATCTTGAGGATAAATTTCAATTGCCTTCAATCCTTTTTTGATTCCAATTTCACCATTTTCTTCTGTTCCATGGGTTCGAATCTCATGGATTAGTTCATCGAATATTTCATCTTGGGATTGTTTTCGACAATAGGCAAATTCTTCATCAAATAAGGCAACTGTACTTTTAATCAACTTTTTATCCTTTGATTCTAGCTCAAGAATTAATCCTTCTTGAGAACTTATAGTAAATTTAATCCAGAAATCAGGAAAACCAAATGATTCATTTGATATAGAATAAAATGAAGGAATTGTTGAATCTTTTTCGTGGATTTTGTAGTAGGAATGATATTTCACTCCTTGTTCTTTGTAATTAAATAACCTTAATTCGTCCGTATAATCATATAATTTATTTTGTATGTGAATTTCCTTTGCTTTTTCAGGAACCTCAAAATCATATAATTTCTTGAGAACGCTCTTTACGAATTGAAATGATTCCGTAGAATAAACATTCCTCGCAATCATCGTGTTTATTTCTATTTTTTCTTTCATAGGAAACCCACTATCAATAAACTAAGGAAATTTACATTTAAATGTAATTTGCATCCAATATACTATCATATGACAATTTAATCTAAAAATGTAATCAAATAAAGAAATGAGTGCTAAATCATAGCAAGCACTTCTTTCAGCGATGATAGGGCTGATTGAATATCATTTTCCGTATTATACAGATGTGCAGAGAATCTTAATCCGCCAAATCTATTTGTAATAGTTACTTTGTATTTCTCTTCAAGAATCTCTACGATTTTCTTCAAGTCTTTCTTCTCATCTACGCGAACGTTGATTAGCGCTCCTCTTCTCTCTGGTTCATGAGGAGTGATAGTAGTTAATCCTTGATCAACAATTCCTTCGATTAGTTGTTGTATTAAACCATGATTATGTTTGGCAACTATCTCTATACCAACAGAATTAATGAGCTCCAATGCAGCCTTAAGTCCAGCAACACAATAGAATGGTACAGTTCCATTTTCGAATCTTTTAGCTCCTTTGTGATAATTTTTGTTTCTATCCATCCAATTCTGGTCTTTGAAATCATAATTACCTGTACCCTGAAATGGAGGTTCTATTATCTCGAGAGCTCTTGGACTAATATAGCAGACACCTATACCTAGTGGTGCCATAAGGAATTTCGAGCCGCCAGCTGCCACAAAATCTACATCCATTTCTTTTGGATAAACTTCAATTCCGCCAATTGCTTGAATAGCATCTAAAGCAACTAAAGCACCATTCTCATGAGCGACTTTGGCTATTTTTTTCGCATCAACCCTTTGTCCATTATTAAATTGAACCAAAGAAAGTGATACAAGCTTTGTTTTATCATCTATTAAGGAAATAATTTCATCTTCAGAGATCTGTTGTTTTTCATTGATTTTTGCAGCTCGAAATTCAACGTCCTTTCGTTGACTAATATACTTCCAGGGCAAATAATTAGTGGGAAATTCTAATTCCGAAGTAACGACATTATCTCCCTTCTCCCAATCTAAACCATGAAGTGGGAAATTCAAGCCATGAGCAGTATTAATGATTAGAGATATATCTTCGGGATTACATTTCAATAATTTTGCAGCACCATTATATGTGCCATTATTTACATTATCAAACAATTCCTGAACATCTTTACCAACAGAAGGAATATGGAAATAGTCAATAAATTGGGTCATTGCTTCTACTACCGATTTTGCATGAGGAGTAAAAGCTGCACTACTTAACCACACTCTATCCATTAATTGTGGAAATTCTTTTTTACGTATTTCGTCCTGCCCTTCAAACATTAACATCACAACTAGATTCATTTTCAAAATTATCACTCTGAAAATAAAAAGATTAGGAAGTATCAAATAATTCTAAATGGATTCTTTTGTAAGTTCAGTCAATTTTAGAATGAATAATAGGTTTGAGAATAAAAGTCTAAGATTAGATTAATATTCCATTAAGCTACTAGTATTAGTATTAAGAAATCAAACCAAAAAATAATGATAAATGAAGAGAGGAGGTAAAAGAGAACGACTAATTATCTTGATGATGTTAAAAAACGCATTCGCTCAATTGAGCTCCTGCGTATGCTGAAGAAATATCACTCCTATGAAGAGCTAAGTAAGATTATGGGTTACTCGAAAGTTGTTCTCAATCGATATATTAGAGGTCATGTTCTTCCAGCATCTGATAGAGCTCAAGAGATAATTGATGTTGCTAAACAGAATCTAGATGTAGAAAGATTAGTAAAAGATCAACTAGTATTTTTCAGAGGTTATTTTGATACAACAATGTTACTTGGCAACACTTCTCTTCTCAAACTAGTAGCTCAATACGTTGCTGATAATTTCAAAGATGCAGGAATAACGAAAATTGGAGCAGTTGCTCCTGAGGGGCTACCTATGGCAGTTCATCTTGCAACTGAATTAGGAACTGAAATTGCGATTGCCAAAAGAACTCGAGACCTAGGAGTTAGGGAATTTGTGAAAGTGCACTTTCCACAAGAATCTACTGGAGAGCTTCTGTCTCTTAATTTGCCAAAAGGATTACTCACTCTTGATGATAGAGTATTAATTATCGAAGATAGTTGTAGAACTGGCACCACTCTCGAGATGATGGTAGAATTAGTGGAGAAATCGATGTCCAAAATTGGAGGAATCTTTGTT
>DAOVPS010000120.1:0-10077 GCA_030629105.1 Candidatus Heimdallarchaeota archaeon | reverse complement strand
TGTCATTATTGATTGGTATTTTGGATACCCTATTAGTGTTGGAAAGACGCTTCGTGGTTGATCTTCTCCGGCATAACCATTTTTTGATAGTCCTGTGCCGTTGTCGATTACTAACGCTTTCTCCTGTAATATTTCTTCGGACATTGTGATTTTTCCCCTCGAGGGACTTGTATATTTACAAGTTACTTTGTAATAGAAGGTTATATCTTGGGAATATAAATAAAACGGTTGAGGAATTTAAGAGGCACTTCTATTTTGTATGTTGTAAGATTTACGACGTAGTTCGTATGATATGCGACATACTGATTCTTTTACTAGATGTGCGGAGAGCACGAAAACAACAGAAAAGCAAGCATTCGACAAAAAAAAGTAACAGAAAGTCATTTTTAATAAAAAACTAATTAGAAGAGAAAGCTTAATCAATTCATATTTTACATTAATATCAAAATATTAGGAATAAAAAATTTCTAGCTTTGAAGTGATACTATGAATTACTTGATTATCCTCTGGGTTGTTCTTGCGTGTCTAGTAGCCTATTTTATCGGGGCACTGCCATTCTCTGTATGGATAGGAAACTTAGCTACAGGAAAAGATCTTCGAGAATATAATATTGGGAATCCAGGTGGATTCAATGCTATGATCACCTACGGAGCGAAGGTAGGATTAACGATAACTTTCTTAGATGTATTCAAAGGAACAATCACAATAGCATTGATTGACCAAATATTCTCCCTGCCATATTTCCACGAATATGGAACAACAAATGTTTGGCACTCAATAGCTTGTATTCTTGGACCAGCATTTTGCATCCTTGGACATAACTATACTTTCTGGTTGAAATTCCAAGGTGGTCGAGGAATAGGAGTGTTGATGGGAACTCTACTGTATGTCAATCCACTAGTATACATGACATTCATGCTCTTAACAGCATTTCAAACTCAAGGATTAAAGCTACCATCAAGATTATCGAATATCATTGCGGGTATATTTGTTGTACCTGCAGCATTCTTCATACCGTTAAGTCCTCCCTGGACAGGAATTGCAGGATTGTGGGTTGCAGGAGGAGCAGCGTATGCCTTCATGATTCAAGGATTCCTAACATTGCTAATGTGGATAGCAGTCTTACATAGACATTGGTCAGGAATAGTTCATGCCTTTACCGGGAAGGAATGGAGCTTTTCAGCCTTAGATGGTGGACAAAAGATATCTGATAATTTTGAAACCAAGAAAGAATCAGTAGAAAAAGAATAAGACAAGAGAATGTTTTATTCTTCTATTACTTTTATTTGAGTGGAAAAAGAGAAATAAGAGAGAGGAGAAAAGATATAGTATTATGTCAGAAATTGCTGAAGAAGAAATGCTCATTTTTAAGATAAATAATCAGAAAGACACATTCAAGCTCCTCATACTCCTTTGGAATAGGGGAAGACTCTACGGGTCCAAGATCCGGAGGTTGGGAATGAATGATCGAACACTGATTAAAGTTCGAGAAGTCCTGCATGGGTACGGCTTGATAAATCTCACATCAATAGAAGGATCACGCAGGCTTTACTACGATCTCACTCCAAAAGGAAAAAGAGTAGTAGAAAAATTAGTAGACTTGGAAAGAGAATTAATATCAGAATAAGACTAGTTGCGTTCTTCAGCAATTAATAATGAAAACAGTTTGTGAGTTACAATGAGATTCGCAGTAGATGGAATACTACAAAAAAATGGGAGATTATTACTCATAAGAAGAACAGGGAGAACATTTCACAATTCTTGGGCACTCCCAGGAGGGATACTCGAGGAAGGAGAAACAGTAGAAGAAGCATTAACTCGAGAGATGTTGGAAGAACTAGGGGTAGAAGTGACACTAAAAGAAATACTGGGAGTGTACTCCAAACCAAACAGAGACCCTCGAGAGCATACAATATCAGTAGCATTCATTTGTGATTATGAAGGAAAACCAGAAGCAGGAGATGATGCAGCATCCTTCGGAGATTTCGAAGTAGGAATGGTGCCGGAACTAGATTTGGCTTTCGATCACAAACAAATAGTAAGGGATTATAGGAAATGGCTCAAGAAGAAAGGAACCTATTGGTCGACAAAGAAGTGAAGAAAGATGACTGAAGTAAAAATAAGAGAACTAAAGGAAGAGGACATAGAAGCATGTGCGGAAATGACGGTCACAACTTTTCCTTGGACGGCTTTCGGATTAAAGAAAGAAGGAGCCAGGAAGTTCTTTTACGACAGATTAGGAAAGGAACTAGTGTACATAGCTACTCAGAAAGAAGAAGCATTAGGATTTATAGCAATAAAGAGAAACATCTTGTATGCAAATTATATCCGGAGAATAGTTGTGAGAGAAGATGCACGGAGCAAGGGGATAGGAGGAAAACTAGTAGGATTCGTAGAGGAAATGACCTTCTCGAGTGGGTTACCGAATGTATTCCTAGTGACAACAACAGTAAACGAGCAAGCTGTGAAATTCTACCAGAAAATAGGCTATAAAATAATAGGAACCATTCCGGATTTCGTGGAAAAAGGATTGGATGAATTTATCTTTTGGAAAACGAAAGGACCGGTGAACAAATTCAAGATCTACGATTAACCCCAGTCGGGATTTTATTTCCTTATCCAAATAAGTTTATTAATTACAAAGTTATCATAAAGATGATTCATCTAATATTGATGGGGGCTGGTAAATGAAAATTAAAAGATATTTTATATTATTATTGTTTGTACTATCGGTATTTACATATACTGTTAGTAATAGCAACTCGATAACAGAAATTTCAGCAATAAGCAATTTCTATTATTCTGATAATATTGTTCTTGATGAAACATTAACATGGCAAGTAGCCAAATTTGAGATAGAAGATAAAGGCGATCCATGGACTGTTAAAACAGGGAAGACCATTGAGGAAGGAGATACATTACAAATCAAAATCACCAATGATCCGGACGATATTCCAATAGCCAATTATACCGAATTATTTACCACAAGTGAAACCTGGGCGGAATTCTATCTTAATGATGAACTTCTAGGTGACGATGCTTCACAACTCAATCTCTCCACTAATTTAGCTTCAAATCAATATATTGATTGGACTTTATTACTTCCAACAATCCTTTATGTTGAGAGTAGTAATGTCAGTACTTTTCAACACTATTATGATGTTAATCAACCACTGGAATTTGATAATTCTACTGAATCATACGATGTAACTTTAACGGACAACCTCCTAATTATGAAATATGAACGACATGATTCTGGAATACTATTCTTTTATGAACATAAAGTCTACTGGGATGATATTTATGAAGCAAGCTATAATATAGAATGGGGATATCTGGACAAACTAGAGCTTTACTCGAAATTCAGAACGGGATCAACGACTAAGCTATACCATTTAATCTTGCTAAATGAACTTAGTACTCAAAAAGCGTCAATAGTATGGTTTAGCGGGATGGTTGCATTTCTCCTATTTGGTTTAGTTGCAATTTATAGAAGAAGACAATAATAACTCAAAAAGAAGCAGCTTTGTAATAAGCTACTTCATTCTTTTTATTGTAAAAAATGAAATAAGAACAACTAGTATAGAAATGAGTGAATATACGATTAATCCCAAAAGTAGTTTGGCAGATCAATCAACAAAAAAAAATGAGAAAGAAAGAAAGAAAGAGATTTTGTAGAAATCATCATATCTTTCCAATTCTAGAACTAAAACCTTTGAATTTTCTTTCTGTTACAATAAAAACAGGATTGAATTTCTTCGGCATCTAGAATGTGTTGTTCCTCTATTTTTCTTCCACACTCCACACACATGATATAGGAGTTATCGGGAAGACCAACTGAATGTATTTTATCCATTACAAAATCACCTCGTAGTGATTACAATTCATCAAAGTGTTGGGTCAACTATTTTTCAGATATAGTATGAAGCGAACTTTATTTTTGACCCAATTAATATCTAAAAGATCGTGCTTCTTCTATTACAAATTCTCAAGAACCTATTTAAATCCTTGTGAAAAATAGCCATTAAGTATATAAAGAGTTTAAAAAAATAAACAATAAATGATTAATATCAGTAAGAACATATTCAAATAAACAATTTATTAAGGAAAAGGATCCAACCAAAATAGTATATTAATTTAAATTCAAAAAGAAACTTTAGTCTGAAAAAGAATTATAAGATATTGTTTAAAGACAAAATTATCTTGAAAACAAAAAAAGAGTGGAAATCTATAGAGAAATTTCCTTCTTAAATAGCTTCGAAATGACTATAGATTGTGAAAGAAGAGCAGAAAAAAGAAAGAGCCCCCTTGAATTGTCGCAGCACCCGAAGAGGTCGCAGAGAGACTCTTTTTGGAGACTGTTAAAGAAAGAAGAGATGGGGAAATTAAATGCAATGGAGACCGCACATTTCCAAAAATTCCATCTCGTTATTTCCTTCAAAAGAGATATTCTGAAAATTATATAAAAGAACCCCTTTTTCGCCATTTTGACACTTTAGAAGACAAGGATACTCGAGATGAAACGCAAAAATATTTGAAAAGTGATATTTGTTAGGTTTTTATACTCAAAACAAAAATGCACAACTCGTGCACAATAACTGTTTTTATTGTCCAGATTTTTTCATTTTTATATTATTTCCCGTAATTTCTTATTGAATTCAACAAATGGAGACTCAAAATAAATGAAAAAAGTTAATCCAAAAATAATCTCTTTAGCATTGATCATTTTAGCAGTTCTAGCTACAGGCGGAATTACAGCTTCTGTCCAAGCCCCAAGTGGCTTTGGTCAAGGCGATGCAGGAACTGGCGGTGCAGGATAATATCCTCACCTCATCTAATTTATTTTAAGAATTTAATCTCAAATTATCCATTTCTTATTTTTGTAATCAAATAATAAACTATAAGGAACATATCTTAATAGTCGACTTTTATGAGAAATTACTCTAAATTCAATATTTTTTTTATCTAAAAACTCAGTAATATGATTTACTAATTTATCTTGATAGTTCAAGCCATTAATATAAAGAAAAACTTCTTCATATGAATGTAAAATACCTATCCAACCAAAAATTGAAAGCTCATCAATAATTCTTAATGTTGAATCTAAATCTGGGTTGCTTTTCAATGTTACAAATAATTGTTCATGTGAATTTAATATTGAGGGAGTTATGGTTAATCGATAGTCCAATAATCCTTTTTCAATTGCGATATTTTGCATTCTGTTGAAGAAGTTTGTTGCATCAAGTGTACTATTTGGATCAATTTCATTTGCAACCAAAAAATCATTTAATTCAGATAACCAAACACCAAAATATCCTTTTGTTGTAACAGATTTTGAGATTAATATTGACAGAAAATTGAGTAATCTCTTATCTAATTCCAATTGATCAATTTCTTTTTCATTAAAAACATCTTTGCTGTTCCACAAAACAAACTTCTGAATTGGTAATTTACCATCTAGTAGTTTATTATAATTCGATATCGAGGGTTTTATTTGTGGATTAGTAAATGATGTTCTAAAGTGCCTGTTTTTTATTGGTTTTACTTCAAAATCAAGTATCGTTTTGTTGTTTTTTAATTTTTCAAATTTATAAGTAAGATTGTCTATCACCGTATGAGGACAATAAAGTGCTGAATATAAATAGATTGAATCTTCATCCTCGCCATCAAATAACTCAAAGATGTATTTTATATCGAGAATATCTTTAGCAAGTGCTTCTCTTTCTGATATTTTACTCTTACTAAATTTCAAAAGAAAGAAATAAGCATGTAATCCTAAAGCAATCCAATTAACTTCTCTCCTCCAAGATGCATTGTATCTTGATACTATTTTTGTTAGATGTTTAGTAACTGTAGAGTGATTTAATCGCAGATTTTTTGCTATGGTAATAGCAGAAGCATTATGTCCTTCATTTATGAGCTCATTTATTATTATTACAATAGAATCCTTGAATTGAATTGGAGCAGCAATCTCCTCTGGTGAAGAGGATAAATATCTATGGAAATCATTAACTAATTCTTCTACATCGATTTCATTTAATGGAATATCTTCAATGAAAAACAAGTAAGTTTTGTAAATCAATTCATAAGTAATGCTTTGAGTAACAATAATAGTTAGTAAAGAATCTAATTCCTTTTCCAGTTGTTTTGTAGCTATTTTATCTTCATCGGATAAATACAAAAATCTAGCTTTTAGTAATTGGAATTCGGATTCGAATGATTTTCCTTCATATAATTTCTTCTGATAAGCCATTGCCATAAAATTAAGAAATAAACTTGTTAATTCAGAAATTTCTTTCTCAAGTAGTTCATCTTTAACGAAAAGTGACAAGCTTTCACGAATTATGATATATTCCCAGATCTTCCTACTAGTTATTTCAGGTTGAACACTATTAACCCAGTCTGCAAAAATAAACTTGTTTTTTACCTTGTTCACACCAAAAGTATATCCTTGTTCTGGAGCATCGCCTATCTCAATGGTTACGTCTGAAAGAGTCCGCTGCACATCCCAATTTGTTTCCTCACGGATAGAAGAAATAACCTTTTCCATTCCCTCTCGGATCTTTTCAGGGGTCAAAGGGAATTCTAACTTCATGATTAGCTAGAAAGTAAGGAGTTTAACTATTAAAAGATTATTTCCGGAAAAGGAATAGCTTTTTTTATTCATTAGCATGATTGAAAGCAAAGAAGACTATACTTGAAACTGAATATAGAAGGAGAAGCCATTTTTGAGTAAAAAGCGAAAAAGATCTCGCAAGAATCGAGGATATCCACTTGCTATATTGATTGGATTTGAAACAAAAAAAGCTGTTATGTGGCAAGTTTTCAGCAAAATAGTAAGACCACTTGAAACTATTACTATCACTAAACGAAGGGATAAATTAGCTGACAATGAGCTCTACAATTTCCATGAATTAGTTATTGATACGTTAAGACAGCATATCAAAGAGGGTATTAGAAGTATAATAATCGTTCAGCCAAGAAATAGTCACTATTCTGAGATCTTTCAAGAACATATCAAGAAACATCACAAATGGTTAACTCAAGAGACAAGTGCAAATTTGCTTTCTATAGGAACTATTGATGGTAGTGCAAGTAATGCAGAGGACATTTTTGAATTACAACAAGCGAAGGAACTGCAAAAAATTATTACTGAAACCACAACTAAAGAAGCAGCAGCTATCATTGAAGAATTAGAAGAACGTCTTAATCGAATTGATCAGGGTGAAATTGTGTTATACTCTCTTCAAGAGATTGAAGAATTAACATACCAAAAAAAGAAGATTGGTAATCGACAACCAGAATATGTTATGCTTAGTGATAGCTTTCTAAATAACCATAAGCAAAAACAGCGTTTAAATCGTCTCTTACAAATTTTGAATAATAAAAAAGTAAATGTAAAGATAATTGATGCTGAAACTGCAGCAGGTGAACGGATAAACCAATTTGGTGGGTTAATTTGCTTTACTAAAAAATGAATGGCAGTAAACTTGCTTTTGTTCCATTATTCCTTTTCTACGAAATTCTAAAAGAACTATTTCCGGAGATGAATTACTCAGATGTTGTTCCAGAAGGTTCTGTTTGAGCTGATTGGTGAAACTTGTCTCGAGACTTTCGCCAGTAAAAGAAGAAGAACAGTGAAAGACCCAAGGAAAGAATAATCACTGCGAGAACATTCAAGAAGTAATTTCTTTGAAACCAAATTGAGTAGTATAATAATGGTAACAATTGAAGAATACTGATATGAGTCCAGGTAGCGAAAAAGAATTTGCCTTCATTGAAGCGATACCAATTACGAGTAAATACAGTGTTCTCACCAGTTTTAGCCGAAAATCGGAAAGATATGAAATTAACAAGTTTAATCATTCCAACAAAAAGTAAATTCCCAGCAAAAACACAACATATTGTAACATAGTGATAATCAGGACAACCTGTGCACCTATAATCATATAGAGAAACGGTGAAAATGGGGTAAAGAAGACTTAGAATCATAGTAAAAACAATCGAAATTATCTTCGCACTTTTTTGACGGAAGAATATCCCAACGTATAAGCCACAGATAAAGGGAGGAAGAAGAGTAACACCGATAAAATGGCTGATAGGATTTGGATAAACAACCATCAAATAAGACAGCCAAGCGCAAGACCATCCAGTAATAAGAAACCCAAAAACAAAGGAAGGAATCGAATGAACACTAGAAGCATGCTGGAAACGAGCCAAGGAAACAACTCTCCAAGGAACAAATACTCGAGAAGAAAGAAAAAAGTTGCGGAGAAAAAAACAACCCAAAACGACAAAAATAAAATTCCTGAGAAAAACGGAAAGTTGCGAAAAATGAGCACACTAGAAATATTTTTATTCAGTCCATCCGTACGTAATGCCAATCCGACAAAATCTAATTTTGTTGGATCCCTCTCTCCCCACATAAACGCCTGTCTTTTTGATAGGTGTTTAAATAAAATCCCTATTTCCTTTTCCTGGACGGCTGGGAACCTTTTCCCGGCGTCCAGTTTTAACTTGCTTTAGTTGGCACTAGGCTTGTCTTTGCAATAAAAAAAAAGGGATATCGTTTGAGTTTTTTCTTTGATGTTTACTCAAACTTCTTTTTTCTTCTATAGACTACCATTAGTATTACTACAAATGATATTATACTGATAACTACTACATTGCTTGTGTTTGTGTTCCCGAATCTTTTGGTTAGTATCTTTGTCACTACGAAATCTGACATCTCGTCATCTGTGGATATTTCTGTTGTTAACGCTTGTCCTACTTCAATATCGTGTAGTTTCGATTCTTCCCACACTACTTCATCGTTTGTGACATGTTTCACTGTGAGATTGACGTCTTGTGTGGCACTGGCTGCTGTGGTTGCATTCACGACGATTTTGAACATTTCCGCTCCATTTGCTTTGCTTAATTGGAAGCTTGGTACTGGTACTCGGATCATCACATTTCCTATCAAATCATCTTGGTATTCTGCTCCGGGAGTTCCCAATTCTACTCCCATATGATTGTCACGCATATTGTCGTTTAATCCTATGTGGAACCCTCTTTTTAGATCATCTAGCGGGTCAAAGTAAACATCCAATCTTATTGAGGGGTCTATTATGAATAATTGGATTTCATAGAAATCCGGTAGCATGAAACGTCCGAAATCCAAAAGGCCATAGAGCTTATCCAAAAAGACCTTCCATGATGTTTCCGTACTTATCTTTAGAGCTTCATACATTCCGGGATAGAGATAGCCCTTGTACATGTCATAACTGTCTGGATGACAGATACTAAAGCCGTGGAGGTATGTTGCCGTTGACCAGTAGTGATATTCATCCACTAGTACTCCAGTTGGTGAAGGAGTTAACATTGCTAAGAGATCAGAACCGTAGTTTCCTGTTTCCACATAATGCATTTCGGATTGATTTGCTACGACTGCCTCTATGAAATCGTAGAGGTCTACCATCATTGATGTCGAAGTGTGTAATGCTGTTGCTTCTAACCCACTTCTTAATTCTTGGAAGAACTGAATTTTGCTGAAATTATAATTTATTTCATCCACTAATTTGTCTGTGAAGAGATCAAATTTCTCCATAAACGATGCTCCCGTTCCTTGCACTGGGAATTGTGTTAAATCATATAGTGAAACAAACCCCCAATCATAATAAGCTGGCAATACTTGTGGGTTCACTGCAGTATCAAAAGCAACTCGTGCTAACTCAGCTGGAGTCATAGTAGTGTCACGACTAAGATTATAGGCGATTTCTCGCGGGTGATGCAATGCATTTCCTGACTGAGCAGATTCTCCCGCAACTATGTAGGAGGTTTCTCCAACTAGTTGCCAGGCAACTTCAAAAGAACCCCCTAAACAAGTATCGAGCATTAAAACATCAACTTCGTTTCCTCCGGAGAGAGCTGACTCTAATTCAGGTACAGTTAAACAATCGCCAAGTGCGTATGGCATATAGGGGTGTGGAGCGTGGTAATCGTAACAAAAGCCAGCATAACCGCGTCCATGATCTGAGAGGGTTAATGCATAATTATCTGCTGGGAAATTTGTTTTACACAAATCAATGAAATCGCTCA
>DAOVPS010000107.1:0-11185 GCA_030629105.1 Candidatus Heimdallarchaeota archaeon | reverse complement strand
TGAAACCCTCTCCAGAATGACTGGGAATTATGACTTTTTCAATGCCACATCTTCCTGCAAATTTTATTTTGTGTTTCTTTATCCACTGGAGAATCTTTTTCCATGCTTCAACTATATCTTTTTCAGGATTTTCGGCAATGCAACGAGTGACTACGTTGAAGGATTCTGGAATATCCTTAACTGTAACTTCATCTGATTTGAATTCAGAATCTACTACTAACCAAAACTCATAACCATACTCCTTCTTACCTGGAGAAGGATCAGGATTATTGAATCCATAAATAGGATTCTTATCAAGGTCATCAAAATATCCCTTTGGTTCTGCCCATTCTCGGAGTTTTTTATAGGCATCATTTTCAGGTGTTTCACTAACAGCGTGAAAGCTTACAACTCGCATTGGTAATAAACGTATGAATTGAACATCCAATTCATCCTGTTTTCTTTCGGAATACAATCTTTGATAGTGATCTGCTTTTCTTTTTGCTTCCATTTTCCTCTTTACTTGTGATTTAATAAAGGCCTCTTTAATTGCAAAGAAAAGTACTTTTCCATCTTCACTGAGTTTGTATTTCCCTCTACTAGTATTAACCAATATTCCAAAACTGACTAGCTTTTCTAAGTGATGAGCTAAAGCTGTTTTGCTAAGTTTTACTATTTCCTTCAATTCACTGAATTCATTGGGACCTTCCAATAAAGATTCAATTAATTGTAATCGGCTTTTATTAGCAATTGCACTTAGAACTTCTGCCAAGTCTTTAAGTGATATTTTTGTTGTTTCTATATCGATGTCATCAAACGAAGTCATCATTTTTCATTCCTCTGCTATTACTACTCAAGCTGAACATTATTAAATGTTTTGTTGAATATTAGTGCTATTTTTACTGAACAGTTTTTTACCAAATAATTAGAAAAAAAAGTAGTTACGTTTCTGCAAAAGATATTAAAGGAAAATGAGTAAGTACAAAAGAAGAAGGATCAAATAAGATGAATGAAGAAATAATGGTAGTTATAAAGAATTTAAAGCGAATTTTCGAGTTTGGAGAAACTGAAGTTCATGCTCTTGGTGGTGTTGATCTTTCTATCAAAAAAGGAGAATTTGCAATTATTCTTGGACCTAGTGGAGCTGGAAAAACAACTCTTCTAAATATGATTGGAGGGATAGATCGTCCAACAGAAGGAGAAGTTATAGTTGATAGTGACGTGATTACTGAATATTCTCTAGACCAATTAAACAGCTATAGACGCAATGATGTTGGCTGGATCTTCCAATTTTTCAATATAGTTGCTAGTTTACGTGCTTGGGAGAATGTTGGCCTTGCTTTAGAGTTTCAAGGAGGATTTTCTAAAAAACAAATAAAAGAACGATCCTTTGAATTACTCGAGCAAGTTGGTTTAAAAGGGAAGGAGGATAGATTTCCAAGTCAATTATCCGGTGGTGAACAACAACGAGTTGCCATTGCTCGAGCACTAATAAAAAAACCCAAAATTATAGTAGCGGATGAACCTACCGGGAATTTAGATTTTGTTACAGGTCAAAGCATTGCTGAATTAATGTTGAATCTAAACCGTCAAGAAAATACAACTTTTATTGTTGTCTCTCATGATTTGAATATTACACAATACGCAGATCGAGTTTTTCATCTACGAATGGGTAAAATAGAGCATATTGAAGAGCAACCACAAAATTCGGTTCCTAAAAAGGTGCAGGAGGAATAGCTATAAAAATTATGACTAAGAAGATCTTTCGCGAGATCTGGGCAAGTAAATTTCGGTCAATTTCAATAGTTATTATAGTAGCATCCACTGTAGCTTTCCTCGCAGGGATGCGAGCAAGTTATCCAATGATTTTAGCGACCTACGATTTGAACAGAGAAACGTATAATGTTGCAGATGGTCGGTTTACATTCAATCAACCAATTCACCAAAACAACTTATCACTTATAGAATCAAATAATACAATCTTGGAAGATATGAAAATTGATCGAATTGATGGCAGAATACTCTTCCATACAGATATTACTTTCAATAATGAAAAATTCCAAGCAATGATAATAGGTGTAAATTATCCAAATGAAGTTAATCAATTAGTTCTTGAGGAAATAGCTGGAGATATTACTGATAGTGATCTAATTCTTGAATCAAATTCTAGTTGTTTAATTGAAACGCATTTTGCAGGACAAGAAATCCCCCTTTTTGGACAAGACGTTCAAATGAACGACTCAATAACAGTGAATTTTGCTGGAACACCAATTAATTTTGAAGTCAAAGGAATTGCTCAAGATACAGATTATATCTATGTAGTTGATGAAAATACTCTCATCCCATTGATGGGAGAGCTAGCTATAATCTGGATAAATCTCAATACAATACAACATTATTTGTTTAGTGGTTATCCTTTAATAAATCAAATTCTCTTTACTGTTGATGAACGTTTTAACAAAGATATGACTCTTGCTGCAGCTGACAAACTCTCACTGATTTTTGCGGACAATAATATTGAAGCAAATTCACTAAAATTTGAAATCTTTGATGAAACGTCAGATTATAATATGTTCCTTGGTGATGCCGGTGCAATAGATAATATGGGAACTATCTTTGGAATTATTGGTATGATTATTTGTTCTATTCTAATTTTAAACACATTAAGTAAGTTAGTAAATTCTCAAAGAAAAAATATCGGACTATTTTTCGCCATGGGTTCAAGAAGACGATCAATTCTTGCGCATTATTTCTCAATTACCCTTATTTTAGCATCTATCGGAGTTTTTATCGGCAT
Source organism: Candidatus Heimdallarchaeota archaeon (assembly GCA_030629105.1). Classification (GTDB taxonomy): domain Archaea; phylum Asgardarchaeota; class Heimdallarchaeia; order JABLTI01; family JABLTI01; genus JABLTI01. Next base: position 8,409 of record DAOVPS010000107.1, on the reverse strand, counting down.
TCCTTTAGGTTATTCAATATCATATGGTATGGCAAAATTAGCAACTAAATTTTATTCCATACATGAATTTGCTTATTATCTTCCACCAAAGGAATTCTTAATAGGTGGTGCAGCAACATTGGGAATTTGTATTTTAGCTTCGATCATTAGTGCATGGCCAATCACTAATGTAACACCTCGAGAAGCAATGACTGTGTCATTTACTAGAATAAAAGCAAAAGGAAAATCATTTGCAGAAAAACTTCTTGGTTGGATCCCAGCTTTCAGACCAATTCATATGTCTGTCCCTCTTCGAGAAGTTTTTATGAAGAAGAAGAAGACATTGATTACAATACTAGCCTTAACTACCTCAATGGTTTTCTTAGTCAATTCATTGGCTATGGAAGTCAACATGGTCAATATTATGAATAGTAACTTCACAGAGTTTAATACATATGATGTTCAGATTCGGTTAGAATCTCCGGAACCTGTTAGTAAAATTTTAGATTTTGTTAATAACGATACTATACCTTATACTGACAATATTACTCATTCTGAGATATTTATTGACTTATATACAAAGATTACTCATCAAGGGGATTTTGCAAGTTGGTCACAATTAATTTGTTATCAAGAAAACTCTACATTGCGTAACTTTAACATTATTAAGGGAGATGTTCAAGAAAAAACTGATCTTAGTTCAACAAAGGTTCTTCTAGGTAATTCAATTGCTAGCAAATATGAAATTAACTTATTTGACAATATCACAATAGGTATACTTGGCAATTATTCAGTTCAGGTATCTGGTCTTGTTGGTGAGCTAGTTGATTATTCAGTATTTTGGACTTATGAATCATTTCAACAAAGCAATATTACTGACTATTTTGGTCTTCCCAAAGGTTGGGTAAATGGCATTTCTCTATCAGTTGATGAAAATGCTAATCTTACTGCTTTAAGAAGTGCTTTTGAAAGCACTTTTAATGTTAATCAGTGGACAGAAGCAGATGTTGCCTTAAAATCAATTCGAGCATTGATGCAATCAATGATGGGTATAATGGTTCTATTCTTAGTAATTGGAATTATTACAGGTATAATATTTAGCTTTCAATCGATGAACATGGCTTTTGTTGATCGACAACAAGATTTTCTATCCTTCAAAGCTATGGGAACAAAAATGAAATATCTTCGAAGAATGATTTTCTGGGAGAATGCTATTCTAAGCCTTTTTGGGGTAATTCTTACGGTACCATTTGGTTACTTGTTTTATCGTTGGAGTTTAGACTATATGCTAGAAGGTAATTTCTATGTTCCAAAATCAATTCCTTGGTTTACTTGGCCAATTGTTTTTGTATTATCTTTATTGGCTATTTGGTTAGCTACTGCAAGGTTAACAAGAAGAATAAGAAAGATAGATTTAGCAGATGAATTAAGACAATCAGGATCAACTTGATTTTCTTTTTTTCCACTAAACTTTATTAGTAATAGATTGTTAAAATAAGAAAATGAGAATAATAGAGAAGTCTGAGAATGTTTTTCTATTTAAATCATTAATTATTGTTCTAGTACCTTGGATTATATTAGCAATAATATTCGGTTTATATGATTTAGAGATATCAAATTTATTTGTTGATTTTAGTTCCAATTGGGGAAGATTCGGTGCAGATTTTGGCGAAGCACCGGGTTTTGCTTTGATTGGAATTTCAATTGTGAGTTTAATAGGAGGATCGATTAAAAAAATAAAACTTCAAAAAATACCAGCTTTTGTTATATCAATTGCAGGAATAGGAGTGATGATTTATGGTTTTGTATCAAGAGAAAGAAAAATATCGATTATAAGTGGTATAATTGCTTTATCAATACTAGTTTTCGCTTTAGTGAAATTTCATGTAGATTGGAAGAGATATCGAAGATTTGCGAGCATTGTTGTTTTACTTGCTATTTTTAATCCTTTGATATTTGTCCAAATAACAAAATTACTTTGTGGGAGAGTACGATATCGTGACTTGGCAAATATTGGTTTTGAATATTATCGTCCTTGGTATTCGCCACCCGGACCGACAACTGAACATGCTAGCTTCCCATCCGGACATACAGCTATGGGATGGATGTTATTACCTCTGATTATTTATATTCGTGAAAAAAAATTAGAAAAGTCTCTAGAGATATACCTCACAACTTCTATAATTTATTGGGGCCTATTTGTTGCTGCCTCGAGAGTAATAGTAGGAGCTCATTTTGCATCAGATGTTCTATTCTCAACAAGCATGGCTTTTATTGTTACAATCTTGTTGTATTATTTCTTTTACCTAAAGGAAAAATCATCACACGATTCTTAGGAGCAAAATCAACTCCTTCTGAAATGAAAAAACAAGGTGAGGAATAATAATCACGGATAGAATCTAAGTAAACAATCTTTTATAGAAAAATTGTATGGGTAAAACGACGAAATTTAGAGAAGAATTAGAATGACAGAAACAGAGACGTATACTTATAATCCCGCTGATGGCACTGACACTTGTAAAGTTTCATTTAATTTTGAGCTTAAAGAGGAAGAAGGAAAGATTATTATCAAGCAACTAATTGTTGATGGAGAAAAAGGTTGTATAGGTCATAATAAAACAATTGAGCTATTAGTTAAAGATAGAGCAATTCAAGATCTACCGATTGAAGAATTAAAAGAAGCAGGATGTAAAAGAGCATCTTCTTGTTCTCAGGAACTTGCGAAAGCTCTTGAGTTGATACTTGAATCTAATAGTAAATAAGAAGTCAATTATTTGCAAAATACTTAAGATATTCTATTCATTTTTGTTAATTGGGTTGGGTAAATGAAAAAAAGAATTCTACCTATTTTTCTATTTCTAATTATTATTTGTAATTTTTATGTGTATTCTAAAGCTGAATTCAACATAAATGTAGGTGATGAATTTCGTTATGAGGTTCTTAAGTGGAATTGGGAAGCAATTAGTGGATCAAACAGTTCATCTTTTCAAGGATTCAGAATAGATGATCTTTTATTTAGTGAAGGTGACGAATTTCTTATCAAAGTATTAAATATGGATGATAACTTTACTGCAGATTACAGAATTGAGAAAGATGGTTTTACAGCAGATCACCATACATCTGCTTTTGGGGTATACATTAATATGCTGCTAATAATTGGTGCACCAACAATTTGGTTTGTCCCTAATTTACCATTTAATGAAACAAGAATTCAGGAAGGACCAAATTTGGATGATACTTTCTATCCATTTTTTGATAAAGAGGTTTTTGAATTATTTGATAGAAGAGCTAATAGCACCTATATTTCCTCAAGGATGTCTGCTACCTATCGTAATAATACTGATATCCAAATTACCTATGAAACAAAGAAGGGTCATCTACTCTATGAGCAGTATCTAAACTATGGCATAAAGTATACTGCTGAGAATTATACTTTTGATGGCATATACGAGTCTAATCTATTATACTCCATAGATGAGATAACTGGTGTGTTACATGGATTTAGAATGGCTTGCAGAGAACACGGATTGCTTAATGGTACAAACTTTGATTTAAAATCGGAAGGACATCTAGAACTAAAAGACTACAATATGCCAAAATTTGATCTAGGAAGTTATGCAGGTTTACCGGGTTTCACATTCCTTATAGTTCCAGTAACTTTGGCAGTAGTAATTGTTTCAAAATTTATCTTCAACAAAAAGCAAATCAAACAATAATATATACTGAAAGTAAAACTCCAAAATATTCATATCTAAAACATGCAAAGACTATTCAGAGGTTATTCTATTGGAAAATAATCCTATGAAGAAAGCAAGAGAGCTTTTTCTTAGCAATGATAATTGTGCCCAAGCAGTTTTTGTAACAGTTCTTGAGGAAAAAGGACTGTATTTTGAACAAGCACCTATTGTTGCCTCCGGTTTTGGCGGAGGAATTAGTAGAAGAGGTGAAATGTGTGGAGCCGTGACAGGTGCAGTCATGGCGATTGGTATGCTTCAAAATCGAAAATACACCGAACCAGGAGAGCATCGAAACTATACTTATGAATCAGTTGGCGAATTTATTGAAAAATTCAATGAGGTCCATGATTCTCCAATTTGCAATGATCTACTTGGTTTTGACATAAGAGATCCTGAAGCAAAAAAGAAAGGTAGTGATGAAGGAGTTTTCAAAAATATTTGTCCGAAATATGTAATAGATGCAGTTAAAATTGTATTAGAAATGTTTCCTGAATAGCAAAAACACAATATCACTGGCAAATTTGGATTAGCAAGGATTTAAAAATATTAAAGAGTAATGAAAATCGAAATTCATCATTTGATTGGTGGAAGGGACTATTGGCACAATACACTATGAAAAATGGTTTTCTGATAGCTATTCTTGTAATCATATGGAATATCGTTTTACTATATATAGGAATACTCAATATAATTCTAGAACCAACGAGTGTTTGGGGGTATATGTTCTTCTTAATGGGACTTTTTATTGATTTCCTTATACTTAGTTGCAGTGTTCGAGTTCATAGACACAGTTATTCTCGAGTTCCATAGTTTTAGCAGATATTTTTTTTAACTACTAAAATATTTACATGTTATATTCGAATATACTATAGTTAGATTGATATTAAACATATAATTTATGGGATTTGTTAAAATTAACCCTACTAAAAATTCTAAACGAAAAACTGGCAGAGTGGTTGATCCTGATGCCACTTTTCTTGGTAACCATCCTAGGTTGAGCATAATGATTCTTTTATTTTTATATACAATCTTCTTAATAGTTCCTAGTTTACTTTATACTTTATTTGTTACTCCAGCATTTTATGCCACTCATTTGTATTTACTTCATATCATTAATTTCTTTTCTGTTGCAATTCTGTGGTCGATTATAGTTCCTTTGGTCTTAGGATTACCTAATAAAAGAGAATTCATCGAATATACCAAAGATATTAGATTAGCTAGGATAAAACCAGTTCTTCGATCCATTGGTTTTGGAATAATTACAGCAATTATTACATTAACATTCATGTTATTTGCGAATTTTCTTTCAACATTATTTACTGCTGGACAAGTGGTATTTGTTCCGTTGTTACTTTACAATCTAGGAACTATTAATGTCTACACATCATTATTACCAGGCATCTGGGAAGAAGTTGCTTTTCGTGGTGTTATGCTGGTTTTAATATTAAAAATACGTAGTAAGCAATTTTCAATTATATCCAATGGTTTACTTTTTGGGGCATTTCACTCAATAAACATTCTATCAGGTTTTATAGGTGCTATATTATTTGGAGTTGAATATAATAGAGAACACTTTATTCCAGTTCTATTTCAAATAGTCTATACAGCTATGCTTGGTACTTTTCTTGCCTATATGTTTGTTAAGACAAAAATGCTTCTCCCTTGTATAATAGCTCATTATTTAATTGATGCTTTTTCCACTCTAGTTACTCTCAATACCGATCCATTGACTTGGGCATATTTTTGTTTTATGACGTTCGTAGGTATCGGATTACTTCCAATGATAATCAACATATCTTTAGTTCGAAGCTTTAGTTTCTGGTTCCCAGAACCAGATGATGAAATCATCCCATTCTTTGATACTTTCTTAGTTCGAAAACAACGATTAAAGCAATATAAAAAAGATATAAGAGCTGCTAAATAATAAAAAATAAGTGAATGGATAAGGTTTATTCCTTATTCCATTTTGTTTTTCTTTTATCAGAAATTATATCTCTTGACCACAGCTTGCGCAGAAGCTAGCACCTCTGAGAAGCACAACGCCACAATGAATGCAGTATTTTTGACCTTGACCTGAGAAGCCTTCTTCTTTGTCGTCATCATCGTAGATTCTCTTTCGATCATCTTCGTCGATTGTCAATGGTTGCATATTATAATGTCTCATACCATCATCAATTTCTTGCTCAGATAAATCTTGCACAGGACGACCATAGTGACCCTCTAAACGTCTCGCATCATCTTCTCTTAGCTTTACAGCTCTATGAGTTCCAGCAATTGCTAACAGAACTGCTCCACCAATTAACCATCGTCTTGCTCTTCTTCGGAAAAATGATCTTCTTACTTGTCTTCTAATATTTCGTCCTACTGCTCTACGAATAATTCTACCGGGTATTCTCCATCTTGGGGACATAAATTTCACCATTATATATTAATTAATCTGTGTTATTATAATGAGTTTCTTGTTAAAAACATTTACAAATGTAAAGCACTTTGAAATGTCTCATCTTTTCAGCTAGATGATATATTTAATTTCAGCTGGTTTTTTCTTACTTAACCTATAATAAACAGAAAGTTGACCTCGATGATGCAAACCATGTTCAAGTAATTCTAGCAAAATTTCTCCTTTTGTTGCAGTTCGATTGAAACCACTCACTTCTTCAAGCATAGATTCATCAGTTATATTCTCAAGATACTTGTTTGTTATCTTCACAACTTCGTTATAGAGTGAACGTACTTTTTTCGAGTTATTATATTTCTCTAAACTATAAGGAGGAGGAATCCATTCCCCTTCACTTAAACCTCGAGCATAAAATTCATATGATCTAATCATGTGAAGAATAATTTCTGCAGTTTTACGAGTTTCTTTTGATGCTTTTTTCTCGAAAAGATCATCTGATAATTGCTCAATTAATAATTTTGTTTCTTTAAAATGTCTATTTATTGCTGTTTTTAGGAAATTAGCTAACATGGATACAATATTCTATCCAGTGTTTAAATTTCATTTGTTTTACTTTATTTAAGATATAAAAAAAGAATGCCCTTTTGTCAATCTTTATTACTTGTTGTTTTATAATAACAAATATTCTTAATTGCCAATAATGTTTTAAGAATTTGTTGAATAACTAATTAGATTACAATACTATGTGAAATGCCATGTCTGAGAAATATGATTGGGAAAATTGTGGTTTCATTGGTCAAAACAAATCACCCCCACACAATACTTCAATGCCTTTCCCTTCAGTGGATTTTGCATTAAACAATGAGAAAGAAGATTCCCCGTATTATCAATCACTCAATGGACAATGGAATTTTAATTGGGTAGAAAAACCAGCTGATCGACCGATTGACTTCTTCGAACCAGATTTTGATGCAAGTAAATGGGATAATATTATTGTTCCTAGTAATTGGCAACTTAAGGGATACGGAATCCCCATCTATTCAAATATTAAATATCCTTACAGCATTAGTTTAAAGAAGAAAGAAATACCAAAAATAGATCATAATTATAATCCTGTAGGATCTTATAGAAGAGAATTTATTATTTCTGAGGATTGGGCTGCTCGGGAAATCTTTCTGCATTTTGCAGGTGTGAAATCTGCTTTCTATGTTTGGATTAATGGGAAAAAGGTTGGGTATAGTCAAGGAAGTATGACCCCTGCAGAGTTTGATATTACAGAATTTGTAGAAGTTGGAACTAATACTCTTGCAGTTGAAGTGTATCGATGGTCAGATGGTAGTTATCTCGAAGATCAAGATATGTGGCGTTTTAGTGGAATTTATAGAGACGTATTTTTGTTTTCAACTCCAAAAGTGCACATCAGAGATTTCTTTGTTTACTGTGAGTTTGATGAAAACTACGATAATACTAATCTCAAATTGAGAACTAAAATCAGGAATTTCGGCAATTTATTAGCAAAAGCTCAGAAAATTGAATTGAGTCTTTACAAACCGAATCGTGAATTATTAGAAACAGAATCCAAAATGATTAGAGAATTCAATCTTGGTTCTGAGTCTGAAATATTAATTGAACTTGAATCTCTTGTGAAAAATCCCAGAAAATGGTCTGCTGAAGAACCCAATTTGTATGATGTAATTCTAACTTTGAGGGATGAGAATAATCGAATTATTGAAGTTGAGCACTGTAAATTTGGCTTCAGACAAGTAGAGATTAAGAACAGTCAGATTCTCGTCAATGGCAAACCTGTTCTTTTCAAAGGGGTCAATAGACATGAACATGACCCAGACCATGGTCGGGCAATTCCATTTGAAAGGATGGAAGAAGATGTCAAATTAATGAAACAATACAACATTAATGCTGTGAGAACAAGCCATTATCCAAATCATCCGAAATTTTACGAACTCTGTGATAAATATGGAATCTACGTGATGGATGAATGCAACCTAGAATCTCATGGATTAAGAAATATCTTACCAAAAAGTGATCCTCAATGGACAACTACTTGTGTTGACAGAATGATTAGAATGGTGGAGAGAGACAAAAACCATCCTTGTATTTTCATGTGGTCACTAGGTAATGAAGCTGGTTTTGGCGATAATTTTAGAGTGATGAAACAAGCTACTCTTGAGATAGATTCAACTCGAGGTATTCATTATGAAGGAGACCACAAAATAGAAGTCGCTGATGTTTTTAGTACCATGTATACCATTCCAAAAGAGTTTGAAAAATCAGGAC
>DAOVPS010000191.1:0-5705 GCA_030629105.1 Candidatus Heimdallarchaeota archaeon | reverse complement strand
TGTCTAATAGCTTTTTCTTCTTGTCGTACATTTCTTTTTTCTTCAGTTCCGGTGAGATATGCACAGCATTGGAAACAAATCGCAAATCCTGCTTCTATTTCACTCAAAAATAGAATCCCTGGCAAATCAGGAGAATTCTTCCTTAGTTTTCGTAATCGGAAAATGAATTTTATTTGTATAAAAACAAATAATGTTGTAAAGAAAACTATTAGTGTAATTACTTTATCTTGCATTATAGCAATCTCCCTCAAATTACCTAGTGATTCTTTGTTTATTTTAAGATTACTCAATTAATTACAAAATCAGGTTCAAAAACTAAATCTCTTTGTATTATACTATATCCTATGCTGCAACTGGTAATTCTGGACGTTCTCTCTTCTTTCCTCCACCACGCATTGCTAAAAGACCACCTATGAAACCAGGAATTAACACATTCAAGAAGGTCTGAATTATTGAGAGATTAATTGCATCAGCGTTAACTATTCCGAGAATTAGAAAAAGTAAAGTCATGATAACTGTGTCGCGAATGCCAATTCCACCAATACTAATAGGAATTGATAATGCAACAATGGCAGCAAGACATAAAACAGCGATGATAACTAATGGATTTATGTTCTGATAATTAAAAGCAAGCAATAATACACAACCTTGTAGACCAAGAGTGATCCAAAAAGCAAGTGATAGGAAACCCAACCAAAGATAATTCCTTACTTTGTAATTCTTTTGACCTTCATAGAAATCTTTCACAATTTCTTCACTGGTCATCTTAATTTTCTTTCTAGCTTCCTTTTTCTTGAACACTCTCGAGATGAATTTTACGACAAATGTTAGAATTGGTCTGGTAATCTTTTTATTGAAAACTAAAACTGCTAAGACGATAAATAAAACGAAACCAATAGAAATCCCTACTGGAATCCACCATTTAATGCTATCAATCCCTATCAAAATGAAAGGAGTTGTAACTCCAACGATAAGAATTATCCCAGCTAAATCTGAAATTCTATCAAATACAACAGAAAAAACTGCTTTACCGATTTTCACTTCTTCTTTTCTTTTTGCTAGATAAAATGCTCTTAAAATATCTCCGACTTTTGCAGGTGTGATTGCTGAACCAAATGTCCCTATCAAGATTAATTCCAAAGCTTCGAAGAAAGAAATTTTGTTACCTTGAACTCTGAGAATAGATTGCCATCTAAGGATTTTGATTGTAAACAGCAGAATTGTTAAACCAAAAGAAGCAAGAATTAACCAATAATTGGATCCAATTAAACCAGCTTTAATTGCTTCAGGTTCAGCATTCCAAATTAAAACTCCGAGTAATCCTGCTGTTACTAAGAAACCGAGAATATACTTCCAGTATTTCTTGAACCATCTTATTGAACGTTTTTCTTCTTTCTCTTCGAGGATTTCTAATATTTCATCTTGGTCATTTATGTCATCCAGCAATTTTTTCAACTATCCTTCTTTAGATAATTCCCTAGTCCAAATCATACATGATGGTTACTTTATTGAGATAGAACTTGCAGCTTGACTTGAAGATTCATTGGCTAAGAGTTGGTTACTATAGTATTGTGTTATCCAAAATTCTGTGAAATCTTCTATTGCATCGTAAATGGTCTTTTTAGGATCATACCCGAGCAATCTTTTCGCTTTGGAAATATCAGCAAAAGTGTCACGAACATCTGCTCTGTTCATTTCGGCATATTCAAGATGTAATTCTCTATTTGTTACCTCAGAAACCATCGAAAGAACCTTGTTAACGGATATTCTTGTGCCAGCTCCAATGTTGAAATTTTCATTTTTTGCAGAAGATCTGGTTGCAGCAAGGTGAAATGCTTGAGCCATGTTCTCAACGTTCGTCCAGTCTCTAGTTTGTTTTCCATCGCCGAAAACAGTAATGGGTTCATCAGTCATTGCTTTAGAAACGAATATGTTTATGGCCATGTCTGGGCGTTGTCGAGATCCAACAACAGTATATGGTCGAATAATTGTTGTTTCAAATTCGGGATACAGATGTCTACAAACAGAGACAAGATTCTCAGTTGTTAATTTACTCACTCCGTAGAAAGAGATGGGATTTCTCGGGTGTCCTTCATTCATTGGCATGAAAATAGTTGGACCAAAAACAGAAGAAGAACTTGAGATTACTACTCTAGAGATATTACATTCTCGAGAAACGTTTAGGACATTTGAAGTACCCTCAACATTTATTCTCAGTGATTTATCAGGATTAATTGTTGAGTATCTGACACCGGGTTGGGCTGCAAGATGAATAACTCGTTCACAATTCTCCTTCTCAAGTGTTCTTGCCAATGTTTTCTTATCAAGTATATCTCCTTCGACAATGGTTGCTCCAAGCTTCTCTACTTCTTGTGCATTCTTCCATTTTAATTGTGGTGTATAGTAATCAGAGAAGTTATCATACACTACTACTTTGATGTCTTTCTCAAGTAGATATTTTGTTAAGTGATAGCCAATAAAACCTGCTCCACCAGTAACTAATAGGGTTGTCATTTTCATAACTCTGTCTAAGTGATTCAAGTGCTCACTTAGAGATTTCACTTAAAAAGCTATAAATTACCGACAGAAAAAAGAGGAAGGGGGTTTTCCCTTCAATATTCTGGATCGTATTCTTTATCTAAAGGTTCTCCAATACGGCAGTTTTCCCCTGCTTTCATCTTTGGACAGATCACACGTTCTGCTATCACATAATCTATTTCAATTCTGTTTGGAGATACAATCTCTGTAACTCTTAGAAAACATTCCATCTTAGCATTATCATCTTTTTCAATTGTAATCTTGTTTGCTCTTATCTTACCATTTACAAATGAAGGCGAACTTATTTGGAAGATGAATTCCTCGCATTCGATATCCCCACCAACTTCCAATTTCCCTCTTATGTCAACCAAACCATGAACCTTTACTTCTCCTTCAGCAATTAGTCCCCCTACAGATTTTAATTCAGAAGCGGTAATATTTCCAAAGGCAGTTAACCCTCCAGTTGAGTCGATTTTTTCTTCGACTTCAATATGCCTATTGCTTTTTACTCCTCCTTTCACAGTCAAGTTGGTAACCTTTATGCCTTCTTTAGCTTGTACTCCACCGGATGCATCCAAATTCCTTGCTTGGATTTTTCCGCCTACTACAGATCCACCTTTTATATCCATGTCCATTTCAACAATGACATCTGCATCTATTCTCAAACCACCGTAGACTTTCAATCTGTGTGTCCAAAGACTGCCATGAAGTTTTATCGATCCCTTTACATCTACTAAATTTGCATTTAAACTATGATTGGATTCGAGTCCCCCCAAAATGTGCACTTCATCAAAATCTGCATCATCTTCTAGAACTGTTCCAGCTAAAGCTCTTAAATCAGGTTTCTTACTCATCTGTTTCCTCTCGTTTAATTGAGTGATTACACTATTTTTAGAAAGTGTTTTCTAGAATAAAAATTCATCGAATCATTATGTATGCGGACAAAAATACTCATCTTTGGTTAAACACAATTAATTTAAATGTTATTTTCCCCTTACCCTACAAAATCCTATTTGAAAAAGTGATTTCATAAGGGAAGAATATGTTTGCCTCGCATCCTATTAATATAATTAATGTTATTGCTGGAGCTGTAGCGATTACAGTCAGTGTTCTTATTCTTATAAAAGATGTGAGAGCAACTCTTAATCTTCTTTTCTTTTATTCTCTCTGTGCTTGGGGTGTTTCTTTAGTTTTAAATGGATTAACCTTTTTATATAAGCATCCTACAACAGGTGCTAATGCTGTAAGAGATTTTGTTTCAGGGTTAGGTTCTGTTGGAGCATTTCTTATTTTCGTTACAGCCTTTTCTATGTTTAAAGGTGAGCATTATCTAAAGAAGTGGTATGTTAATTTTCCCCTTATAATCCTTGCAATTGCTAATACAGCAATAGGAGTAATTTTTGACAAAGTCGTTTATGATTCGGAAGATCAATTATATACTGATGCTGGGGTTAAAACCACTCAAGATGCTCCTTGGGTGTTAATTTTCCTATACTTAGTTCCTGTTGTAATGATCATTTTAGCGAATATTTACTTTGCTCGAACAAGAAAAGAAGTGGATGATCCAGTTATTAAGAAAAGAATTCTGTTTGTCATTTTAGGGTTTACTTTCATAGTATTAGGCGTTCTAATTTTTGCTTTAAATGGAGTTGTTGATGAAATATACCCAGGAAGTCCCTGGGAAATAGTCTTTTGGATTTTTGCTACGCTTTTCTGGATAGCAGGACCGATCCTCCAGCTCATAGGGTTCAATCTTGGCAAGATATCTCCAGCAGGAGAAGAAGAATCAACCACTTAGAATCTAAAGATTGCACAGAAGATTGATTTACTTACCTAATAGCAACCCTTTATTAAACTGTTAAATAAATAATAGTTAGATGTAAGTACGAACTACTTACGTTGGAAAAATACCTATAATTAGGTGAAATGATTTTGAGGTTGAACAAAATAGTAGTTTTTGCAGCAATGATGCTAGTGCTCACACCTTTGTTAACTGTCATCGGTACAAATAACACCGTTGATCCAGTTTACACCCCAAATACTTTTGGTGATAGCGTTGGCGTAACTGCTGGAATGACCATAAAATATGATATTAATGAGCTTGCTTTCCCAGCAATACCAAATGTAACCATTTCGGATCTTGCAGGAAATCAATTATACGTTAAAGTTATGTCTGTAGAAGATAAAGACTTTGGATCCGGAGTAATTGGTAAATGGATCAATTACGGAATGGGTTTAATTTTTAAAACAGATGAAACCATAACCATCGGTGAAGGATTTACTGCTTTGGATTTAATTATCCCAACCGGAGCAGCAACTCCCGCAGTGATTCTCTCAGGTGTTCCCCATTTCAACGGAAGCTTATCACCAACTTTCTTCTTCTTAGATGATGGCTGGGCTACTCATGAACTTGCATTTGAAGCTGCAGGATTCGATGTTGAAAATAATGTAGATGACTTCTCAGTAGCTATAGCTATTGGTGATGGTTTTTTTGGTCTAAATTACAGAAAATCTGATGGTGTCCTAGGTGGTATGCGCATTGAAGACATTTACATCATGGGTATGAATTACACTGACATGATTTTTGATATTGCCATTGCATCAACAGAGACTAAGGGATTAGATCTTACAGTAGGTCAAGAAATCGCTTTAGTAGCAGATATCGCTCATCTAGCAGTAGAAGGTACTGGTGAGATTTTTTCCATGCTCAATACATCTATGATTGATAGCTTCACAGATGAAGTTGCCAGTATGGAAGGTCAAACTTTACTAAAATATATTATTACTGGTGTAGAAGGGCTTTATTACACTGCAGATGTTTATTCCTATGATTTCACTACAGAGTCCTTAGTAAAAGCAGTAGATGAATACCTATTCGTGGGCTTCTTTGGTGGCTACCAAATGAATGAACCACCATTATGGGATACTGGAATGATTTACACACCAATCTACGCACCAGCAATAACTGCTGACTATGACATTTATGGTGGATATATGGTTTTAATTGACACAATTGTTGGCATCTATCTAGAAGACATCCTAGCATTTCTCCCCACAACAACATCTGGCTTAGATTTCACAATCAACACAGTCGATGGCCAATTTGGAGTCGAGGAAAAGAAGGGATACTTCTTCTTAAAAGAATCATTAGATGTTAATATTGACTT